>NZ_LIQY01000587.1 GCF_001418495.1 Streptomyces pathocidini
GGTGGGGAGTCAGCGCAGAACCGGCGAGGGGTCAGGCTGCGGCTCCTAGGACATTGTCCCCGATCGCGCCAGGTCCTGGCCAACCGCACGGAAGCTTCTGTGCGTTCGTCCCAACAGGACACCCCGCCACCTGTGTCTTCGGCCAAGGCCGATGGCGCGCGCCGAGTCACCGACAATCCGAGCCGTCTGGACAATTTTTCTTTTCGGTGAGACGGTGGAGCCATGTTGGACGTGACGGTGATCGAGGACCCGGCGGCGGCGGAGGTCTCGCTGGCTCCGGTACGGGCCCGGCTACTGGCCGAGCTGGCCGCCGAGCCCGCCTCGGCCGCGATGCTGGCCCCCCGGGTCGGCCTGGCGCGGCAGAAGGTGAACTACCACCTCAAGGCCCTGGAGCGGCACGGCCTGGTCGAGCTGGCCGGTGAGCGCAGGAAGGGCAACGTGACCGAGCGGCTGATGCGCGCCACCGCCGCCTCGTACGTGATCTCCCCCGCCGCGCTGGCCGCGGTCGAGCCGGACCCGGCGCGCTTCCGGGACCAGCTCTCGGCGCGCTGGCTGCTCGCGGTCGCCGCCCGCCTCGTACGCGACGTGGGCACGCTGATCACGGGCGCGGCGAAGGCCCGTCAGCGGCTGGCGACCTTCGCACTCGACGGCGAGGTGCGGTTCGCCTCGGCGGCCGAACGGGCCGCTTTCGTCGAGGAGTTGACGAACGGCGTGAGCGCCCTGATCGCCAAGTACCACGACGAGTCCGCCGAGGGGGGCCGACCCCACCGGATCGTGGTGGCCGTCCACCCCAAGGTCAAGCCCAAGACCGAGACCGACGCCGGCTCCGACACCGGGACCGGTGCCGGAGCCGAGGACCGGCCCGGGATCGCGTCCGGCGCCGCCGAGTCCGGCACCCCCGACGTACACACCGCACCCGAGGAGTAACCATGTCCAAGGAATTCGAGATCGTCCGCGAGTTCGCGGTGGACGCGGAACCGCAGCAGGTCTGGGACGCGTTCACCACCGGCACGGCGGGGTGGCTGTGGCCGATGGAGTACGAGGAGGGCGAGGGCGGCGGCGCCCCGTTCGGCGGCTCGGTCACGGTCTGGGATCCGCCGCACCGGCTGGTCGACCGGGTCGAGGACCCGGCCCTGCTGCCGCCCGTGCAGTCGCTCAACCAGCTGGAGCGCGTCATCGAACCGCGCGAGGGCGGCGGCTCCTGGGTCCGCTATGTGCACAGCGGCATCTTCGTCGAGGACTGGGACAGCCAGTACGACGGCGCCGCCAAGCACACCGACTTCTACCTGCACACCCTCCGGCAGTACCTGGAGCACTTCACCGGCCGCCCCGCCACGCACTCCTCCGCCGAGGGGCCCGCGGCCTCCGGCGCGCCCGGCTCGCTCGACGCGGTCGGCCGCGCGCTCGGCCTGGCGGACGGCGCGCAGCCGGGCGGCCGCGTGCGGGTCGAGTTGCCGGGGGCGGCGCCCTTCGACGCCGTCGTGGACTACCGCAACGCGTACTTCCTCGGGCTGCGCGGCGAGGACGCGCTGTACCGCTTCTTCGGCAGGGGCGCGTGGGGCGCGCCCGTCGAGGTCGTCGTGCACGGCTTCGGGGCGGACGCCGACCCGAAGGAGACCGGGCGCGTCTGGCAGGAGTGGATCAACGGCGTGTTCGCGTAAGGCGGCTGGGCCCTCGTCGACCTTGCGATCGGGCCCCCGTCCGGCCCCCGTCGGCCCTGCAGTCAGGCCCCGTCGGGCCCCAGGCCTGAGCCCTCGCCGACCCTGCGGTCGGGCACCCGTCCGGCCCCACGCCTGGGCCCTCGTCCGGCCCCGTGCCGAGCCCCCGGCCCGCGATCGGGCCACGGACCCACGGTTGGCC
>NZ_LIQY01000588.1:0-2119 GCF_001418495.1 Streptomyces pathocidini
CCGCCGCCGCGGCGGCGGGGGCCGCAAGAGCAGTACGTCGACGGTGCTGCTGGTCGTGGCGGGCATTCTGGTGCTGGTCGGCGCGATCTTCATCGGCCGCGAGGTGTTCGGCGGCAGCGGCAACCCGTCCGACACGGTGACCGTGCCCAACCTCGTCGGCCAGTCCCTCTCCGAGGCGAAGGCGCAGGGCGAGAACGGCGGCTTCGAGGTCCGGGAGGACGGCAGTCCCGTCGAGTGCGAGGACGACCTCAAGAAGGGCCAGATCGCCAAGCAGAACCCGGACTCGGGCGCCGAGGTCAAGAAGAACGGCACGGTCGAGGTCACCCTCTGCTCCGGGCCCAAGCTGATCTCGGTCCCGGACGTCGAGGGCGCCAAGGTCGACGAGGCCCGCAGCGTCCTGGAGGGCAAGGGCTTCGAGAACATCACCACCAAGTCGGTGGAGTCCGATCGGACGCCCGGCACGGTCCTCGACCAGAACCCCGAGGCGGGCAGCCAGAAGCCCGCGACCGCGACGATCACGCTCACGGTCGCCAAGGAGAAGGCCACGGTCGCCGTCCCGGACGTGACCAACAAGCCGCTGAACCAGGCCAAGGCGCAGCTGGAGGCGCAGGGCTTCAAGGTCGAGACGCAGGACACCGAGCGCGACGACGTGGCCCCGGACACGGTCGTCTCGCAGAGCCCCGGCGGCGGCACCGAGGCCGAGCCCGGTTCCACGGTGACGCTGACGGTGGCCAGGGCGGCGGAGAAGTCCGCGCTGCCGGACTTCACCAACCAGAAGCTGAAGGACGTCAAGAAGGCCCTCCAGGACCAGGGTCTGGCCCTCGGCTCGGTCGGCCCGGCGCAGGAGGACAACGCCATCGTCGTCGCCACCAACCCGCCGGCGGGCACCGAGGTGAAGAAGGGCGACACCATCAACCTGGTGACCGCCCCGGGCCAGGGCGGCGTCTGTTGTGCGGGCCGTTACGGGCGGTGGCTAGCGCAGTTCCTTGGGCGGGGTGCGGTCCGCGTCCACCTTCTCGGTGCGGTCGAGCTCGGCCCAGACGACGTACCGGTACTTGGAGGTGTAGACCGGCGTGCAGGTGGTGAGCGTCAGATACCGGCCGGCCTTCTTCCGGCCCGACTCCTTGGGCACGGGGGAGATCACGTCCACGTTGTACTTGGAGGTCTCCGGCAGCGTCGCGTAGACCTTGTAGACGTACCAGGTGTCGCGGGTCTCGAAGACGACCGCGTCGCCCTTCCCCAGCTTGTCGATGTTGTGGAACTTTGCGCCGTGCCCGTCGCGGTGCGCGGCGAGCGAGAAGTTGCCCTTCTTGTCCCAGGGCATCGCCGCCTTGACGGGGTCGGTGTAGTAGCCGGCGACGCCGTGGTTGAGCACCTCCGAGTCGGTGCCCTTGCCGACCAGCACCTCGCCGTTCTTCATGGCCGGCACGTGCAGGAAGCCGATGCCGTCCTTGGTGTCGAGCGCGCCGGGGCCTTTGTCCTCGGCGCCCGCGGCCCAGTGGTCGCGGACCCGGTCGCCCTGCTGGGCGGCATCCTGGTCAGCCAGGACGTTGGTCCACCACAGCGAGTAGGCGACGAACAGCGCGAGCACCACGCCCGCGGTGATGAGGAGTTCGCCGATGAAGCTGACGAAAGCCGCGATCCCGCGGCGCACCCGGCGCCCGCGCCGCGGTGGCGGCCGCCGCTCCTCCGACTTCCGTGCGTGCTGGGTCGCTGCCACCGCGTGCTGCTCCGTTCCCCGGTTTGGTGAAAGGGTCCGTCGGCCGTTAGCCCCCGACGAGCGCGTCCGGCTTCCCCTCGCTGCGCGGACGCTCGTCGACCATCTTGCCCCACACGATCATCCGGTAGGTACTGGTGAATTCGGGGGTGCAGGTGGTCAGCGTGATGTACCGGCCGGGGGCCGTGAACCCCGAGCCCTGCGGCACCGGCTCGATCACCGAGATGTTGCTCGGCGAGGTCTGCGGGAGGATGCTCGCCATCTCGTACGTGTAGAAGGCGCTGCGCGTCTCGACCACGATCTGGTCACCGGGCTTCAGCCTGTTGACGTAGCGGAACGGCTCGCCGTGGGTGTTGCGGTGCCCGGCGAGGGCGAAGTTGCCCTTCTTGTCCCAGGGCATCG
>NZ_LIQY01000588.1:2140-2345 GCF_001418495.1 Streptomyces pathocidini
CGGTCCTCGGCGCCGCCCTCGTCCCACTGCTTGTGCAGGTTGTTGGCGGCGCCGCCCGCCTCCTGGTGGGCGAGGACGTTGGTGTACCAGAGCTGGTAGGTCACGAAGAGCAGCATGAGCACGCCGATGGTGATGAACGCCTCGCCAACGATCCGGCTGGCGATCACCCCGGGCGAGTCCTTCCGCGCCCTTGCCTGACGCCGGG
>NZ_LIQY01000589.1 GCF_001418495.1 Streptomyces pathocidini
CCACCCGCCCCCGCTACTCCGTCGGCCTCGCCCGCGACGAGCGGGACGTACGGGCCGCCCAGCGGCTGCGGCACGAGGTCTTCGCCGGCGAGATGGGCGCCCTCCTCGCCACCACCGAACCCGGCCTGGACATCGACCCGTTCGACGCCCACTGCGACCACCTGCTTGTACGCGAGGACAGCACCGGGGCCGTCGTCGGCACCTACCGGCTGCTGCCCCCCGAGCGGGCCGCCGTGGCCGGACGGCTCTACGCCGAGACCGAGTTCGACGTCAGCAGCCAGGCCGCCATCCGCTCCGACCTCGTCGAGGTCGGCCGCTCCTGCGTGCACCCCGACCACCGGGACGGCGCCGTCATCTCCCTGATGTGGGCCGGCATCGCCCGCTACCTCACCGACCGCGGCCACAACTGGCTCGCCGGCTGCTGCTCGATCCCGCTGGCCGACGGCGGGGCGCTGGCCGCCGGCGTGTGGGACACCGTCTCGGCCAAGCACCTCTCCCCGGAGGAGTTCCGGGTCAGCCCGCACCTGCCCTGGTACCCCACCGGCGTCGCCCGCGCCCCGCGCACCCCGCTCCCGCCGCTGCTGCGTGGCTACCTGCGGCTCGGCGCCTGGGTGTGCGGAGAGCCCGCCCACGACCCGGACTTCGGGGTGGCCGACCTCTACGTGCTGCTGTCCCTGCGCCGCACCGACCCGCGCTACCTCCGCCACTTCCTCTCCCTGGCACCGGCCTCGTGACAGGGCACGCGCCCGGCCCGGGCCCGGGCGGCCCCTGGCTGCCCAGCGCGCCCTGCACGCCCGAGGACTGCCTGACCGAGGCGGCGCCGGCCGTGCCCGGTCCGCGCCGGGCCGCGCGGTATCTCGCGGGCGTCGCGGTCCTGCTGCTCGGGATCGTGCTGTCCCCGCCAGCCCGGCGGTGCGCGACCGCCCGCCGGGACCGGCTGACCGCCCGCTGGTGCCGCGCCGTCGTGACGGCCTTCGGCGTGCGCGTACGGGTCGTGGGCGGGGCGGCCGTGCCCGGGGCGCTGGTGGTGGCCAACCATGTGTCGTGGCTCGATATCCCGGTGGTCGCCGCCGTGCGGCCGGGCCGGATGGTGGCCAAGAGCGAGGTCGGCGCGTATCCCGTACTGGGGCCGCTCGCGGCGCGCGGGGCCACGATCTTCCTGGACCGCGACCGGCTCAGGGCCCTGCCCGGCACCGTCGCCGAGATGGCCGCCGCGCTGCGCCGGGGCTCCACCGTCGTCGCGTACCCCGAGGGCAGCACGTGGTGCGGCCGGGCGCAGGGGCGGTTCCGGCACGCCGCGTTCCAGGCCGCGCTCGACGCGGGGGCGCCGGTCCAGCCGCTGCGGATCCGCTACCGGCTGGAGGGGGCGCCGGGGCAGGAGGCGCCGACCGCCGTCGCCGCCTTCGTCGGCGAGGACACGCTGCTGGCCTCGCTGCGCCGGATCGTCGCGGCCCGGGGCCTGGTCGCCGAGGTGACGGTGCTGCCGCCGATCCCCGCCGGGACCCATGCCGACCGGCGCACGCTGGCGCGCGCCGCGCGGGCCGTGGTGTGCGGCGAGCCCGCGGTACGGGGAGGGGCGGTGGAGCCGGCGGGCGCCGGTGGTGTCAGTACGGGTGCTTGTCCGCCTTGTGCTCCCACGCCTCGTAGGCCCGTCCGCCCAGTTCGGGATACAGCTGCTCGAGGGTGATGCTCCGCTCGCTGGGCGGCTTCGCGAAGTCCTCGTACTGGAAGGAGTCGCTGAAGCCGATCTCCTCGGTGGCGTCCCAGTCGCAGCTGTAGTACACCTCGCCGATGCGGGCCCAGTAGATGGCGCTCATGCACATCGGGCAGGGCGCTCCGCTGGTGTAGAGGCAGCAGCCCTGGAGCATGCGGGCGCGCTCCGGCACGACGTCGGGCGAGCCCGGGGGCCGGGGAATCAACTCCAGGGTGAACTCGTTCTGATGCTCCTCCGAGACCGTCGGGGCCTCGGGGTTGAGCAGCTGAACTGCCTTGTGAATGGCCTCCACCTCGCCGTGCGCGGTCGGATCCGCTGTCAGTAGAACGCGGTTCTGGCCGCGGGCGATGATCTCGTCGTCCTTGGTGATGACGGTACCGAACGGGCCGCCCCACCCTCTCTCCACGGACTCGGTGGCCAGCCGGGCGGCCTCCGCCAGAAACTCCTTGTGTCCCATCGCATGCCTCCCATCAGCACCGGTGTGCGGGTGTCCGCGCTGGGCGACCGGAAACCACCCACTTAGTCCAATTTGCGGCATAAATTCCCCGAGCGCTACGCTGAGTGCTGTGAATCGGGCGGCGGAGCATGATTTCCGCGAGGACAGCGCGACGGTCGTGACCTCGCAGCGGGTCCGGCCGGGCCGCAGTGACGAGTACCAGCGCTGGCAGGAGAAGACCAACCGGATCGCCCGGCGCTTCGACGGGTTCGAGGGCACCGAGCTGTATCCGCCCGACTCACCCGACGAGAACGAGTGGGTCGTCGTTTTCCGCTTCTCCCACCTGGACCAGCTGACCGCGTGGCTGGACTCCGGCGCCCGCCGTGAACTCCTGGACGAAGCGCGCCCGTTGTTCGAGTCGACCCCGACCCAGGAGGTGCTGGCCGGGGGCACGCCGGTGCGCCAGGAGGTCATCACGGCGGTGGTCTCCCACGAGGTGCGGCCGGAGCGCGAGCGGGAGTTCGTCCGCTGGCAGGAGAAAGTACTCAAGGCCCAGCAGGCGTTCCCCGGTTTCATGGGCTCCGAGATGTTCCGCCCCGTACCGGGCGTCCAGAACAACTGGGTTGTGGCCTTCCGCTTCGACACGCGCGAACATCTCGACGCGTGGCTGGAGTCCGACGTCAGGAAGGGCCTGCTGGAGGAGGGGCACCAGATCTTCGAGTCGTACGACGTGCACAAGGTCGGGTCGGCGTTCAGCGGCTGGTTCGACTTCGAGCACGGGCGGGAGGAGGGCGTACCGCCCAACTGGAAGCAGGCCATGACCGTGGTCCTGGCGCTCTACCCCACGGTGATGATGCTCAACTGGACGGTCGGATTCGGCCTCTCCGACCTCGGAGTCCCCGGCTACATCGGGCTGTTCGTCGGCAACGTCCTCAGCGTCAGCATCCTGACGTGGTTCCTGATGCCGCTGGTGAACCGGGTGTTCAGCTTCTGGCTCTCGCCGGCCCGGGCGCGGACCCGGCGCATCCACGTGCTGGGCGCCTTGGCCGTCGCGGCCTGCTACCTGGTCTCCATCGTCGTCTTCGGACTGACCATCGGCTAGGCCGTGGAGAGCGGCGAGCGGATCCAGGGGACCGTCCTCCAGCGAGGCCAGGAGGGGTACGACGAGGCCCGGCGCGCCGCGGTGTGGAACGAGCTGCGGCCCGACCGGCAGCCGGAGTCGATCGTCCGGGCTGCGTCCGAACGGGACGTCCCCGAGGCCCTGGCGCTGGCCCGCTCCCGCGGGCTGCGCCTCACGGTGCGCGCGGGCGGCCACAACTGGTGCGGTTCGTCGCTGCGGGACGGCGGCATGCTGCTCGACCTCTCCGCGCTCCAGGACACCGCCATCGACGCCGGGTCCGTCACCGACGCCGGTTCCGCCACCGCGAGAGTCCAACCCGGCGTCATCGGCAGCGAACTCGCCCTCGAACTCGACCGGCGCGGGCTGGCGTTCCCCGCGGGGCACTGCCCGACCGTCGCCCTCGGCGGCTACCTCCTCAGCGGCGGGCTCGGCTGGAACGGCACGGCCCTGGGACCGGCCTGCGCGAGCGTCCTGGGCGTCGAAGCGGTGACCGCCGACGGCCGGACGGTCACGTGCGACCCGGAGCACCACCCCGACCTGTTCTGGGCCGCCCGGGGCGCGGGGCCCGGCTTCTTCGCCGTCGTGACCTCCTTCCGGCTGAAGCTGGGACCGCGCCCGGCCGCCGTCACCACCACCGCGTACACGTTCCCGTTGGCCGAGCTCGTTCCCGTGACGCGCTGGACCACCGAGGCCGCCCGTAAACTCCCGCCGCACGTCGAGCTGTCCCTCACGCTCGCCACCGCGGGACAGGACCTGGTGGCCGGGTCTCCGCGGCCCAAGGCGGTCGTCGTCACCGGCACCGCCTTCGCCGGTTCGGCGCGGGAGGCCGCCGAGGCCCTCGCGCCGCTGGGGGACTGCCCGTTCGCCGACCGGGCCCTCGGCCGCCGACGCGAGGAACCGACACCACTCGCGACCCTGTACACCACCGCCGGCACGCTCTGGCCCCCGGGGCACCGCTACGCCGTCGACACCCTCTGGACGGACGCCGACCACGAGACCCTGCTGACCCGGCTGGCCGAGGTGTTCGTGCGCGCGCCCTCCGAGAAGTCCCTCGTCCTCGTGCCCTTCGCGCCCGTCGGACGCGCCGCGCGGCTGTGGGCCGACACGGCCTTCTCCGCGCTCGGCACGAACTACGTCGCACCGTTCGCGATCTGGGAGGACCCCGCGGACGACGCCGCCAACGTCCGCTGGCTGCGCGAGACGATGGCGGCGGTGGAACCGCTCGGCACCGGCCACTACATCGCCGAGGCCGACCTCACCGCCGATCCGTCGCGCGCCCGGCGGTCGTACGCCCCGCGGGACTGGGCGCGGCTCGAGCGGCTGCGGGCCGAGTACGACCCGCGGGGGTTGTTCCACCCCTACCTCACGCCGTGACCGCAGGCCGCCAAGTCACCCCTTGGGGAAGGCCAGCGAGAGGGCGAAGCGGTCCTCGGAGTCCGTCCACCAGTGCCGCAACTCCAGGTCGGCAGCTGCGAGTTCGGCTTCCACGGTCCGGCGGCGGAACTTCGCGGACACCTCCGTGCGCAGCTCCTCGCCCTCCGCGAAGGTGACCGCCAGGTCCAGGGCCGGGATCTTGGCCGTGTGGGCGGACCGGGCGCGCAGCCGCATCTCGATCCACTCGCGGTCGGGGTTCCAGACGGCGACGTGGTCGAAGGCGCCGGGGTCGAAGTCCGCGCCCAACTCGCGGTCCAGAACGGCCAGGACGTTCTTGTTGAACTCCGCGGTCACGCCCGCCGCGTCGTCGTACGCGGCGACCAGCGTGTCCTCGTCCTTGACCAGGTCGGTGCCGAGCAGCAGCGCGTCCCCGGGCGAGAGCAGGCGGCGTACGGCGGTGAGGAAGGCCGCGCGCTCGGCGGGCAGCAGGTTGCCGATGGTGCCGCCGAGGAAGGCGACCAGGCGCGGGCCCGGGGTGTCCGGGAGCGTCAGGCCGCTCTGGAAGTCCGCCACCAGGGCGTGCATGGACAGGGCCGGGCGTTCCGCGAGCAGGGCGCGCCCGGCCAGTTCGAGCGCGGACTCGCTGACGTCGACGGGCACGTAGGCGCCTACGCCGGTGAGGGCGTCCAGGAGGTGCCGGGTCTTCTCCGAGGAGCCGGAGCCCAGCTCGACGAGCGTACGGGCGCCGGTGGCGGCGGCGATGTCCGGGGCGCGGGCGATCAGGATCTCCCGCTCGGCGCGGGTCGGGTAGTACTCGGGCAGCCGGGTGATCTCTTCGAACAGCGCGCTGCCCCGCGCGTCGTAGAACCACTTGGGCGGCAGCTGCTTCGGGTCGCTGCCGAGGCCGAGCAGCACGTCGGACCGCAGAGCGGCGGCGGTGGCGTCGGCGGGCAGGGTGCGGGTGACGTCGAACGGGCTCACGTGGTCGGCTCCTTGATGGGGTTCAGGAGGACTTCGGTACGGGTGGCGGTCAGGAGCGTGCGGTCGGGGACCTCCGCCCACGCGGGGTCGTCGTCGTACGGCTCGGAGGCCACGGCGGTCGGGCGGGTGCGGTAGTGGAGGGTGTCGCCCCAGGTGATGGCGGTGACGGTGGTCCCATCGTGGAGAAGGAAGTTGAGGCGGGAGCCGGGGGCGGCCTCCGCGAGGGCGAGGGCGGTCTCGGTCAGCGCCCGGGCCGGGGCGTCGCCCCGGCGGAGGCAGTGCAGGACGAGCGCCCAGGCGAACGCGGAGTCCGTACGCGCCTCCAGCCGCAGGAGGTCGGCGGCGGGCAGATCCGGGATGAGGGGCGCGGCGGAGTCAGGCCAGCCGAGGATCGCCCCGTTGTGGCTGAACAGCCAGGGCCCGGCGGCGAACGGCTGCGCCGCGGCCTCGCCGTCGGCGGTGGGGAGGGTGGCGTCGCGGACGGCCGCGAGGAGGGCGGTCGTCGCGACCACCCGGGTCAGGTCCTCGACGCCGGGGTCCGCCCAGATTGGGACGGGGCGTCGGTAGCGGGCGGGGGCGGGGTCGCCTTCGGCGTACCAGCCGATGCCGAAGCCGTCGGCGTTGACGGTGCCGTGGCGTTGGTGGCGTGGCGCCCACGACTGCCGGAAGAGGGAGTGCTCGGGCGCGATGACGACGTCCCGGATGGCCGTCTCCGGGCCGATGTACGCGACATGCCGGCACATCACGACCCTCCGCGGGCTGGGCGCGCGGCGAATGCCGCGCCGGTGGGCCGGTTCACGACGCGTCCCTGGCCGTGCGGAAGCCGGAGAAGATCTGGCGGCGGATGGGGAGGTCCCAGTTGCGGAAGGTGGCGCGGGAGACGACCGGCGCCACGGCGAAGCTGCCGCCCCGCAGCACCTTGTGGTCCGGGCCGAAGAAGACCTCCGAGTACTCCCGGTAGGGGAACGCCGCGAACCCGGGGTAGGGGAGGAACGCGCTGGAGGTCCACTCCCAGACGTCCCCGATCAACTGGCGGACGCCGAGCGGGGATTCCCCCGCCCGGTACGCCCCGACCGCGGCCGGTTGGAGATGCCGCTGCCCCAGATTGGCCAGTTCCGCCGACGGCTCGGCGTCCCCCCACGGATACCGGCGCGACCGTCCCGTCCCCGGGTCGTACCGCGCCGCCTTCTCCCACTCCGCCTCCGTCGGCAGCCGCCGCCCCGCCCACCGGGCGTACGCGTCCGCCTCGTACCAGCTCACATGGAGCACCGGCTCCTCCGCCGGCACCGGCTCGGTGACGCCGAACCGGCGGCGCAGCCACTCACCGGACTCGCGCCGCCAGAACAGCGGGGCGGCCAGGCCGTGTTCGCGGACGTACGCCCAGCCGTCGGCGGTCCACCAGCGGGGATCGTCGTAGCCGCCGTCCGCGATGAAGTGCGCGTACGCGCCGTTGCTCACCGGGGCCGTGTCGATGAAGAAGGCGGGCACCTCGCGGCGGTGGGCCGGGCGCTCGTTGTCCAGGGCCCACGGCTCGGTGGACGTGCCCATCGTGAACGGCCCGCCGGACACCAGGACTTCGGCCGCCGGAATGACAGCGTCCGCCGCGGGCGGCGGAGGAGCCGACAGCGCCGCCGGGCCCCTCCGCAGCTGGTGGGTGATGAGCATGGTCTCGTCGTGCTGCTGCTCGTGCTGCGCGATCATCCCGAAGGCGAAGCCGCCGCCGGTCAGCGGGTCGCCGGCCCCGTCCAGCCGCGCGCTCTCCAGGACGTCCAGCACCCGCCCCCGCACCTCCGCGACATAGCCGTGCGCCTCGGCCGGCGCCAGCAGCGGCAGGGAGGGGCGCTCGGCGCGCGGGTGCTCAAAGGCGTCGTAGATCGGGTCGATGTCGGGCCGCAGCGCCTCCCGCCCGCCGACGGCCCGCAGCAGCCACTGCTCCTCCTGGTTGCCGATGTGGGCGAGGTCCCAGACGAGGGGCGACATCAGCGGCGAGTGCTGCGCTGTGAGGTCGGGCTCCTCGACACAGGTGGTGAGGGTGGCCGTGCGCTCCCGGGCCGCCGTGAGGACGTCGGCGGCGCGCCGGCGCAGTGCCTCGGTGTCCGGCACGGTGCCGGGCTCCTCGGACGGTACGGGGTGTACGGGGTCGGTGGCGGTCATCGGCGTCCTTCCTTCCCGGATACGGGGTCCCCCGGGCGGGGATCGAGCAGGGCGTCGAGTACGTCGTCGGCGGGGCAACGGCCGCGCGCGACATAGCGGTCGGTGAAGTCGGCTACGGCGGACTGGAGTCGGGGCGAGGCCCCCAGGCGGGGCAGCGCCTCGCGCGCAGCGGCGAAGGCGGCCAGCGCGGCGGCGTGCAGTTCGGGGTCGGTGAGCGCGTCCCGCGCGGCGGTGCGCCACAGCGGGTTGCGGGGCGGCGGGTGCGGGCCCGCGAGTTCGGCGAGCGGCTTGACCGCCCGGTAGACGCGCTCGGAGGCCTCGGGGTCGTCGAAGAGGGCGGTGGTGACGGCCAGCGGCACGCGCCAGGCGTCGTCCCCGGACTGGGCGTCGATCATGCGCAGCTCCAGATGGCCGCGCGGGCGGACGGGTGGGAAGAGGGTGGAGACGTGGTAGTCGAGGTCTTCGCGGG
>NZ_LIQY01000059.1 GCF_001418495.1 Streptomyces pathocidini
GCCTCGCCGCCCACGCCGACAACGTGCTGAACGTCTCCGGCATGGTCTTCGCCGCCGCCGTCTTCACCGGAGTCCTCACCGGCACCGGCATGGTCGAGCACATGGCCCGAGCCGTCGTCGGCGCCATCCCCGACGGGATGGGCCCGCACATGGGGCTCGTCACCGGGATCCTGTCCATCCCGTTCACGTACTTCATGTCCAACGACGGCTTCTACTTCGGCATCGTCCCGATCCTCGCCGAGGCCGGGGCCGCGCACGGCGTGGCGCCCGTCGAGATCGCCCGCGCCTCGCTCGTCGGGCAGGCCCTGCACATGTCGAGCCCGCTCGTCCCGGCCGTCTACGTGCTCGTCGGCATGGCCCGGGTCGAGTTCGGGGACCACACCCGGTTCACCGTCAAATGGGCCGCGCTCACCTCGCTGGTGGTGCTCGGCGCCGGGCTCCTCTTCGGCACCATCTGAGCACGGCGACCCGTACGGCAGCCGGAGTCCGGGCCGAGGCCTGGCAGGGGCCGGCCGGTCCGCCCGGTTGTCGGCGCGCGGGTGGTCAGCCCAGCCGTTCCAGCAGATGGTCGCCCACGCGCAGGGCGTTGGCCATGGCGGTCAGGGACGGGTTCACGGCGCCGATGCTCGGGAAGAAGCCGGTGTCCACCACGTAGAGGTTGTCCACCTCGTGGGCCCTGCAGTACGTGTCGAGGGCAGAGCCGGCCGGATCCACGCCGAAGCGGACCGTGCCCGCCTGGTGCGCGGTGGCGCCGATCGGCATGCCCTTGTGCAGGTAGACGCTGTGGTCCAGCAGATGGTCCTCGTGCATGCCCAACCGGCCGAGCATTCCCTGGAGTTTGAGCCGCAGCTGCTTGAGCCCGGCGATGTTGTTCCGCTCGTCCAGCGCGAGCCGGACCGCGCCGTTCCGGTCGACCGTGACGCGGTTGTCGGGGTGCGGGAGGTCCTCGCCGCACAGCCAGAAGTCGACGGCGTGGTGCGCCAGCACCTCGAACGGCATCTCCGGCGCTGCCGCCCCCGCCCAGCGCGGCGCCTCCGCGCGGATCTGCTCGGCGTCGGACTTGCCGAGCATCTGGATGCCGCCGAGCGGATAGTCCCAGTCGTCCGAGCCCGCGTACCAGTCGTTGAGGGCCAGCGTCTTCTGGAACCGTGTGTCGTTCGGCTCCCGCGAAACCGCCATCAGCGCCAGGTTGTTGTGGCGCATGTAGTGGCGGCCCACCACGCCCGAGCCGTTGGCGAGCCCCTGCGGATGCCGGTCGTTCGCCGAGGCCAGCAGCAGCAGCGCCGAGTTCACGGCCCCGCAGGAGACGACCACGATGTCGCCGGTGTAGGTGGTGGTCCGGGCCGCCCCTTCGTCGCCGACCTCGGCCACGACCCCGGTGACCGTACGTCCTGTGGCGTCCGTCTCCAGCCGCCGCACGTGCGCGTTCGTCACCAGCTCCACGTTCTCGTGCGCCAGCGCCGGGTCCACGCACACGACGTGCGCGTCGGACTTCCCCTCCACCAGGCAGGGAAACCCGTCCACCCGGTCGCATCGGATGCACGTACTGGTACGGGTCGCGCGCCCGTACGCGTCCTGGGTGAGCCGTACGCCGATGGGCAGATGGAACGGGTGCAGCCCCTGCTTCTCCAGGTCGTCGCTGAGCCGCTGGATGCGCGGCTCGTGCTCGACCGGCGGGTACGCGTACGGGGCGCTCACCGGGCCGCCGGTCGGGTCCTCGCCGTGCCGGCCGTGCACGAAATACAGGTGCTCGGCCTGGGTGTAATACGGCTCGAAGTCCCCGTAATCGAGGGGCCAGGCCGGGGAAACGCCGTCGTGGTGGCGGATTTCCCCGAAGTCGCGGGGGCGCAGCCGGAACAGCGCGGCGCCGTAGAACTTCGTATTGCCCCCGACGTAGTAGTTCACCTCGGGCGGGAATTCCCGGCCGTGCTTGTCGTACCAGAATTCGGGTGCCCGGTACTTGGCCTTCACGAAGACGGCGGTCGAGTCCCAGTTGTCGCGCTCGCGCGGCAGATAGTCCCCGCGCTCCAGCAGCAGAACGCGCTTCCCGGACGGCGCCAGGCGGTGGACGAGGGTGCCGCCGCCCGCGCCGGAGCCGATCACGATGACGTCGTAGTGCGTACCGTCGCTCATGGCGCCCTCCTTGCTCAGAGAACGGCGATCGGATTGACCGGGGACCCGGTGGCGTGCGGCAGCCGCAAAGGCGCCACCACGCAGAAGAAGGACCACCGCCCTTCCGCCGCGCACACCGGCGCGAGATCCTCCAGTCGTAGATAGTCCAGCAGGTGAACTCCCAGCGCGTGCACGGCGAGTACGTGTACGGGATACGCGACGTCCTCGGTGCGGCTCGGTGCGGCGTCGCTGTTGCCGTCGCAGCCGAGTACGGCGACCCGGCGGTCGGCCACGAACTCCATCGCCTCCGGATGGAGCCCGGTCCGGCCCTCCGCCGGGTCCCACGGCCCGAGTTCGGCCCTCCGGCGCCGGTGCCCGAGCCGTACGAGCAGCAGGTCCCCCTCCCGTACCCGCACGCCCTGCGCCGTCTCGGCCGCGGCGAGTTCACCGGCCGTCACCTGCTCCCCGGGCTCCAGCCACGGGACTCCGCGCAGCCGGGGGAGGTCGAGCAGGACGCCGCGCCCGATGATGCCGTCGCGGGCGAGCGCGACGGTGAGCTCGCGGGCGCCGTCCGCGGTGACGGTGGACGCGGGGACGCCGCCGTGCAGGGTGCCGTCGTAGACGACGTGGCAGAGGGCGTCGAGGTGAGTGTCCGCGTCACCGTGCACGTTGGTGGCGAAGCGATCCCGGGCGAAGTGGAGGCCGTGGCCGCTCGCACCGGCCTCGGGCCGGTGCCAGGCGGTCATCTCGTGCCGCGCCGGATCCGGGTTGTCGGGGGAGGGCCGCGTCTCGACCGGCGCGGCGAGGCTGATGCTGCGCCCGGTGCGTATCTCGCCCGCGGCGACGCGTACTTGGGTGGGTGTCAGGTAAGCGAGGGCCCCGCGGGGCCCTCCGGCGCCGCCGGCCTGCGCGCGGGCCCGCAGCCGGGCCGCCAGCCCGGCGAACTCGGCGGCCCCCACGAGAGCCGCCGCGCCGCGCACCGCACGAGCACCCATAACCCACCCAGCGTCGCACGCCGTGCGCGCTCCCGCGCGGCGAACCCACGGCCCCCCGCGCGCCCGCGCGCACGCCGTGCGACGCTGGCTGGGTTCTCGGTGCTCGTGCGGTGCGCGGCGCGGCGGCTCTCGTGG
>NZ_LIQY01000590.1 GCF_001418495.1 Streptomyces pathocidini
GCGCTCCTGGTCACCGTCTTCGTCGCCGGGGTCGCCGAGCGCTTCTGGACGGTCGCCAAGGAGAGCGCCGCCACCGCCCTGCTGCCCGCCCCGCCGCCGGAGGGCGCCGCCGTACGGCCCCTGCCCGACCACCTCGACGCGCTGCGCCGCCTCTCGCTGCGCACGGGCTTCGTCGCGCTGCCGATCGCGGCCGCGGGCCTCGCCGTCGTCACGCTCCTCGGAACGCTGCTGGGCGCCGGCATCGAGTGGTTCCAGCTCCACCAGGTGGCCCTCGGCTCGTACGTGGCCTCCGGACTCTTCGCCGCCTCCGTCTCGGTCGTCTACTTCCTGGAGCTGCCCGGCACCCGGACGCCCCGGCCGCGCTCCCCGCTGGAGGGGCTGCGCCGCCCGAGGTCCGCGTCCGGCGCGGACAAGGGGCGTACGGGCGCGATCCCGCTGCTCGTGCTGACCTGCTCCGCCGTCGCCGGTGCGATCGCGGCGGCGGTAGCGGTCGCCGCGCTGCACTCCGCCGACCTCGGCGGCGGGCCCGTCTCCTTCGCGCTGCTGGTCTTCGCGCTGACCGGGGGCACAGTGGCCGGCATCCGGCTCGCCCTCCGCGTACTGCCCGCGCTCTCCCGGCGCCGGCTGCTCGCTCTGGCGACCGGTCTCGCGGGGCTCGCGCTGCTCGCCACCGGGCTGGTCTCCGACACCACGACCGTGCTGCTGCTCTCCCTGCTCGCCGGTACGGCGGCGGGGGTCGCCGCGCACACCGGGCACGCGCTGCTCGACCAGGAGACCGAGGAGCACCGGCGGGCCCGTGCGACCGAGCATCTGCACGCCGTGGTGCGGGTGTTCGTGGCCCTCGGCGCGGTGGCCGCGCCGCTGCTGGCCGCGGCCATCGGGCCGCACCGGCTGGCCGGCGGGGACTTCGTCTTCGCGCACGGCGGCGCCGCGTTCACGCTGATGCTGGTCGGCGCGCTGCTGCTGCCGGTCGCGGCGCTGGTGCTGGTGAAGACCGATGACCGGTCCGGGGTTCCGCTCCGCCGCGACCTGCGGGACGCGCTGCGCGGCGGCGAACCGAGCGAGGCCCCGGCCGGTACGGGCTTCTTCATCGCCCTCGAAGGCGGGGACGGGGCCGGGAAGTCCACCCAGGTCGAGGCGCTCGCCGAGTGGATCCGCGGCAAGGGCCACGAAGTGGTCGTCACCCGTGAGCCCGGTGCCACCGCGATCGGCAAGCGGCTCCGCTCGATCCTGCTGGACGTCTCCAGCGCCGGGATCTCGCACCGCGCGGAGGCCCTGCTGTACGCGGCCGACCGCGCCGAGCACGTCGACTCGGTCGTCCGGCCCGCCCTGGAGCGCGGGGCCGTCGTCATCACCGACCGGTACATCGACTCCTCCGTCGCCTACCAGGGCGCCGGCCGCGACCTCTCCCCGACCGAGATCGCCCGGATCTCGCGATGGGCGACGGACGGCCTGGTGCCGCATCTGACGGTGCTGCTCGACATCGCCCCGGAGACCGCGCGGGAACGCTTCACCGAGGCCCCCGACCGGCTGGAGTCCGAGCCGCCCGAGTTCCACGCGCGCGTACGAGCCGGATTCCTGGCCCTGGCCGCCGCGGACCCGGCGCG
The DNA here is from genome assembly GCF_001418495.1 of Streptomyces pathocidini. GTDB lineage: Bacteria > Actinomycetota > Actinomycetes > Streptomycetales > Streptomycetaceae > Streptomyces > Streptomyces pathocidini. The sequence continues at coordinate 1,608 of NZ_LIQY01000590.1, forward strand.
CTACCTGGTGGTGGACGCCGGCCAAGAGCCGGAGGCCGTCACCACCGTCGTACGCCACCGGCTCGACCAGGTCCTGCCGCTGTCGGAGGCGGAGATCCGCGCTCAGGAGGAGGCCCGCAAGGCCGCCGAGGAGGAGCGTAAGCGCCGGGAGGCAGAGGAGGCCGCGCGCAAGGCCGAGGAAGAGCGGCTGGAGCGCGAGCGCCAGGAGCAACTGGCCAGGCTGCGCGCCGAGGAAGAGGAGCGGGCCCGCCGCGAGGCGGAGGAAGCCCGGCGCCTGGAGGAGGAGCGCCGGGCGGAGGAGGCGCGGCTGCACGCCGAGGAGGCCCGCCGCCAGGCCGAGGAGGAGCGCGCCCGCCGCGCGGCCGAGGAACGCGCGCGTGCCGCCGAGCAGGAGCGCCTGCGCCGCCAGGCCGAGGAGGAGGCCCGCCTCCGCGAGGAGGCCGAGGCCCGCCGCCTGGAGCGGCAGCGCCGTGCGGAGGAAGCGCTGCTCCGGGCGGAACAGGCCCGCTTGGCAGCTGAGGCGGCCGCGGCGGGGGCCGCGGCCGCGGAGGGCGACATGGGTGCGGGCGCGGGCGCCGGTGCGCCTGGTGGCGGTGCGAGCGAGGGCCCGGGTGCGCCCGGTGGTATGGGTGGGGGTAGGCGTCGGCCTGGTGGCGGTGCGGCTGAGGGTCCGGGCAGGCCTGGCGGCGGTACGGGCGCGGGCGCGCCTGGCCGGGCGGACGACGTGGCCGACGCGGCCACGGTGGAGACGTCGAGGCGGGGTCCGGGCGAGGAGGGCCGATCCGGTGGTGAGCCGGGCGGGCAGCCTGCCACCGCCCCGGCAGCGGACTCCGACCCGGACTCGGAGGTCACGCAGACGGTCCCGACTCCCCGCGTGGACCCGCGAGTTCAGCGCGACCGGAACGAGGACCACGACGGCCCGGCGGGCCGGGACGGCAGGAACCGGAACGACCGGAACGACCGGATCCGCGACGACGCGGACCAGGCCGAGCGGGGCCGCGGCGACGCGGCGGACCAGTCGGGTCGGGACCAGGCGGATCGGGGCGAGGCCGGTTGGGCCCAGGGCGGTCGAGGCGAGGGGTCTGCGCAGGCCTCCCGTGGCCCCCGGGAGGATCGAAGCCAGGGGTCTGCGGAGGTCTCTCGCGGCGATGCGGCGCGGCGGCACGGCGAGGACCGGCCCCGGTCCCGTGACGTGGAGGAGACGCGGGTCATGCCGCGGCCACCCGTGTCGGGGGAGACGGACCAGACCGACGAGACGGCGGTGCTCCCGCCCGTACGGCTCGAGGAGCACGGCGCTTCCGGCGCCCGCGCGCCCCGCGAGGACCGGTCTTCGGACCCGGCTGACCGGGTGCCGCCGTGGATGTTCCGTCCGGAGGACGGGAGTTCGGCGCGGGGGCAGGAGGGGCGCGACGAGCGCGGCTGGGACAACGAGCGTACGCACGAACTGCCCCAGCCCGACCAGTCCGGCGCCCCCCGCCGCCGCCCCCGCCCCGACTGGGCCGAGGAGACCCCCCTCGACGACCTCCCCACCCTGGCCGATGAACTCCTGGGCCCGCACGACGAAGACAACAACCGCCGCCGCGGAGGCCGCTGAACCACC
>NZ_LIQY01000591.1 GCF_001418495.1 Streptomyces pathocidini
CCGGGAGATGTACGTCATGCCGTCGCCCGCGTTGCCGTCGGCGTCGAGGCCGAGGGTGTCGCGCACCTTGGCGTATGCCCGGTCGAACTTCGCGTCGAGCTCGTCCACTCGGTCGGCCACGAACAGGTGCCGGACGATGTCCGGGCGGCGGTCGGGCTTGACCATGTCGGCGGACACCAGCGCCACCGCGTAGTTCGCCGCTGCTGATTGGGCGCCCTGTTCCGACTTCGGGAAGTCGGCGGTTCCCGAGCCGCCACCGGAGGAGCCGCCGGCGTCGCCGCGGTTGGTGAAGGCGATGGCGGCGATGAGGAGGACGACCACGCCCAGGACCGTGACCATGCTGCGCGACGGCCGGGAGCCCCCGCGCGGGCGGCGCCCGGGGCCGTACGGTTCGCCGGTCCGCTCCGGCAGACGGGTGCGGGTCTGCCGGCCCCGCCCCGGGTCCTCGTCCGGGTCGGCATAGCCGCCGTATTCGGGTCCGTATCCGTCGTCGCCGAGACTCATGCCGCGCATGCCCCCTCGCAGTGGCCGTGGTTCGACGGTAGCCGTGCTGGTTGCCGCACGGACGCGGAGTGGTGACTCGACATCAAGGGGACGCAACCTCAGCCGGTGGGCACGACGGACGGGTGGCAGGCGGGAACGGCAGGGTGACGGGCCCTGCCCGGGCTGTACGGGAGGTGGGTGCGCGCGCCGTCAGACCGCCATCCCGTACACGATCGTGAACAGCGTGCCCAGGGAGCCGATGATGAAGACGCCGGTCAGCCCGGCGACGATCAGGCCCTTGCCCTGTTCGGCGCTGAAGGTGTCGCGCAGCGCCGTCGCGCCGATGCGCTGCTTGGCCGCCCCCCAGATCGCGATGCCTAGGCACAGCATGATGGCGATGGCCATCACCACCTCGATCATGACCCGCGCCTCGTTGCCCAGGCTCCCGAACGGACCCCAGTCCGGAGCGATGCCGCCGATGATGGTGTTGATGTCGCCCTTTTCGGCTGCCAGGAACATGTTCTAACTCACCGCCCCTACAGGCTAGTTGTGCGTCCGCCCTGTCCAACGGCAGGGTCGATTCTCTATCTTCGCCGACGATGGCTGCCGTGCATGTCGACTTGGCGTCAAATTTTCGCGGATCTTGTGCCCGTCGCCCCCCAAGCGTCGTTCGTCACTCTGCGTATTGCGTAGCGTAACACTCGGCGATGGCAACTGTCTTGGGCGGACGGGGGGTTGGGTTGGGTGCGCCGGGCGTGCGCCGGGCTCACTCCCCGTCGTCCTCAATGCCCTCGACAAAGTGGTCGAACTCGCCCGCCTTCACGCCTTTCACGAAGGCGTCCCACTTGGCCGGGGTGGTGACCGCGACGACGTCCGGGTCGTCGCTCTCCCGGATGTAGATCAATCCGTCCTCGCCGGCGGTGACTTCGAGGCAGTCGCCCTGCCCGTCCGCCCCGCTGAAGCTCGACTTTCGCCACTCGTGGTCCGACATGGGTGGGTTTCCTTTCGACGGGATGGGAGCCGATGGGGCGGGCATCCACAGGATGTGTGTCACGTGCTGGTCAGGCCCAGTATCGGGGCGACTGGATTCGGCCAAAAGCCCGGGTGGGGCGAGACCAACGGGACTCCTATGGGGGAGGGTTGTGGCGTGCGGAAAACGTGGGTGGCCGGCGGGCTGGGGATCGGACTGTGTCTCTGCTTCCTCGCCCTCCTTGTCGTCGGTACGTACACCGCCGCAGCGAGCCTCGCCGGCGGCGCCGGACGGGCCCTGGGCCTGGCCAAGGGGGCCGTGCCCGCCGCGTACCAGCCGCTCGTGCAGAAGTGGGGCAACCTCTGCAAGGCCATCAGCCCCGCCCTCCTCGCCGCCCAGCTCTACCAGGAGAGCGGCTGGAACCCCAAGGCGCAGAGCCACGCCGAAGCCCAGGGCATCGCCCAGTTCATCCCCGGCACTTGGGCCACCCACGGCCTGGACGGGGACGGCGACGGGGACCGGGACGTGTGGGACCCGGCCGACGCGATCCCGTCGGCCGCTTCGTACGACTGCAAGCTGGCCACATACGTGAAGGACGTGCCCGGTGACCCGACCGCCAACATGCTGGCGGCCTACAACGCGGGCGCGTACCGGGTGATCCAGTCGGGCGGGGTCCCGCGGATCAGCGAGACGCAGAACTACGTCAGGATCATCACGAACCTCGCGAAGAGCTTCGAGGCGCCCACGGGCAGGGTTCCGGCCTCCCGGCAGGCGGCGGGCGCCATCTACTACGCGCAGAAGAAGCTCGGCACGCCCTACCTCTGGGGCGGCAACGGAACACCGGAACACAACGGGCGGTTCGACTGCTCGGGCCTGACCAAGGCGGCGTACGCCTCGGTGGGGATCGAGCTGCCGCGGGTCGCCAACGACCAGTACAACGCCGGGCCGCACCCCTCCCGCGGCGAACTCATGCCGGGTGACCTGGTGTTCTTCTCCACCGATATGAACAACTCCCGGGCCATCCACCACGTCGGCATCTACGTCGGCGGCGGCTACATGATCAACGCGCCCTACACTGGCGCCGTGATCCGCTTCGACAAGATCGATTCGCTGCCGGACTACTTCGGTGCAACCCGGGTCACAGAGGATGGCGCAAAGGCGCTCCCCACCGCGTTCCCCGGTGCATGATCCGGTCCCTGAGCTGCGACAACGGGTCACCCTTCGGTAACGTCCTGGTGGTCATTCGGTGGAGGGCGGAACGTCGCGGGGGGTACAAGCGTTCCTCCATTGACACGAGCTCAGCACGAGCACTGAGGGCAGAGGCGAGGGGCCGCGCGACATGGCTGGAGTCGAATCGACCGGGTCGAACCCCGACGTGTCCCTGCTCTACGACATCAACGGGCTGGCCGCCGACGCCCCCAACTGGTTCGACCGGGTCATGGAGTGGGTCGGCGAGTACGGGATCCTGGCCGCCCTGACGCTGCTCATGGTCTGGTGCTGGTGGACCGTCAGGAAGCGTGAGAACGCTCCGAGCGCGGTCGCGGGGCTGCTGTGGGCGCCCCTGGCCGCCGGTGTGGCGCTGCTCGTCAACATCCCGATCCGCGGCTTCGTGGAGCGGCCCCGCCCCTTCGTGGACCACGACGGGCTCGAGGTCCTGATCGCCGGCAAGACCGACTACTCCTTCGTCAGCGATCACTCGACGATGGCCATGGCTCTGGGTGTCGGAATCTTCGTCGCCCACCGGAAGTTCGGGCTCGCCGGGATCGCACTCGCCCTCCTCGAAGGGTTCTGCCGGGTCTACATGGGCGTGCACTACCCGACCGACGTCGTCGGCGGCTTCGCTCTCGGCACGGCCGCCGCCCTGCTGCTGGCCCCGGCCGCGATGGCCCTCCTCACGCCCGTGACCCGGGCGGTCGCGGACTCGCCACGGGTGGGGTGGCTCGTCCGGTCCCAGCGGATCGATACGGAGGCGGAGGACAGAGCCTCGGCCGACCCCGCATCCTCGGGAGAGGCCGCCGAGGAGGACGGCACCGGCTGCGAGGACAGCAAAGGGCTTGCCGCGTAGAGCGGTTGGGGCGAGGGGGCGGGTGCGGCGGTACGCGCGGGTGGAGGCTGCCCGGGACGGGACGTGCGCGTGGGGTGCCGCACGGCGGTACGCGTGCGTGAGGACGCCGCAGGGCGGTAAGCGTGCGTGAGGTGCCACACGGCTGTACGCGTGCGTGAACCTGGAATCCCCGGATCACACCGCCTGTGGATGGTCGAAGACCCGGTCCGGGTCGTATCGGTGCTTCACGCGCGCGAGACGGTCGGCGGCCGGGCCGTAGTAGGCGCGGCGCCAGTCTTCCAGGGCCGGGTCCGCGTAGTTCTGGTACGCCGCACCCGAGGCGTACGGGCGCATGGCCCGGTACAGGCCGTTCAGCCAGGCGGTCGGGGCCGAGGGCCCGTGTCCGGCGGGCCAGTTGACCATGTACTGCGCGAGGACCCGGGAGCGGCGGTGCACGAAAGCGGTGGCCGTCGGAGCGATCCGGTTGATGGCACCGCCCAGCGCGGTGAGGTGGACGGTGACCGAACCGTCGATGCGGCCCATGCCCCGGGTGCCGTGCGTGCCGCTGGCACCCGGGAAGCGCTTGACGCCCGCGACCAGGGCCGTGAGTCCTCGGTCGGCGATCGGGCGGTCGTAGAAGTCCGAGCGCGCGGCGTACGTCTCGCGCCGGACCGCGCCGGAGGGGTGGCGGCCCGGCGTGGTGCCGGGGAGGCGGCACTCCTCGGCCGGGCGGGCGGCGCAGCGTGCGTAGCCGGTCATCGCTTCCCCGTATGAGTGGCGGCGCAGCGATACGGCGGACGGCCGGGCACCGACCCGGCCCACAAGCCGGTCCACGGCGTTCTCCAACTCCCCGTACGCGCCAAGGGAGAAGACCGTGACCCGTACGCGGGGTGGCGAACCCGAACCGGCCTCCAGATGCGCGGCCGACCAGATCTCGTCCGGCAGGTCCGGGCCCCACTCCTGCCAGGCGCGCAGTACCGCGGCGGCCCCGGTCCAGGGCCAGGCCAGGCGTGCGCTCGCGGCGGCGGGCGCCGGATGGGTGCGGAACCGGAGCTCGGTGACCACCCCGAATGTGCCGTGACCCGCGCCGCGCAGCGCCCAGAAGAGGGCCGGGTGTTCGCGTGGATCGCAGTGGAGGGTGCGGCCGTCGGCGGTGACGAGGGTCGCGGAGAGCAGGCTGTCGCAGGTGAGCCCGTACGCGCGGGAGACGACGCCGTGGCCACCGCCCAGGGTCAGGCCGGAGATGCCGACGGAGGGGCAGGTGCCGCCGGGCAGGGTCACGCCCTGGGCGCCGAGGGCGGCGTAGACGGTGGCGAGTTTGGTGCCGGCCCCGACGGTCGCCTCGCCGGCGG
>NZ_LIQY01000592.1 GCF_001418495.1 Streptomyces pathocidini
GGCGGTCGGTGAACAGGCCGCCCTCCAGGTGGTCGGTCTCGTGCTGGAGACAGCGGGCGAAGAACCCCGTCCCCTCGACGCGTACCGGCTCCCCGCCCAGGTCGACGCCCTCGACGACCGCACGGTCGAAGCGGGTCGTGCCCGCCTCGATGCCGGGCAGGGACAGGCAGCCCTCGTGACCGGTGACGGTGACCCCGTCGGCCGTCACGAGCCTGGGGTTGACCACATGGCCGAGGTGGCGACGGTCCTCGTCGTCGGGGCAGTCGTAGACGAACACCCGCAGCGGGATGCCGATCTGGTTGGCCGCCAGGCCCACACCCCGGGCCGCGTACATCGTCGCGTACAGGTCCTCGACGAGCTGCGCGAGAGCGGCGTCGAAGACGGTGACCTCCCGGCAGGGGGCCTGGAGCACCGGGTCTCCCAGGAACCGCATCGGCCGGACGAGTCCGGAACTGCCGGGAATCACACTGTGTCGCACAGCACCACAGTATGGTCCGCGCGCAACCAGCCTGGTCGGCCGGGGGTTGCGGTTCGTTCACCGGGCCGGGATCTCGGTAGGCTGGCCTTTCGACCGAAGCCCCCCGGCCGGCGATTCGGTGCGCGGAGGGGGCGTTCCACCGGTGGGACCGGAGGCGGGCGCGGCGCCGGATGCGAGGAGGAACAAGGACGATGGCAGGCGCAGGCAACGCGGAGCCGCTGTCACCGCGGGCGAAGCTGGCCGTGACGGCGGGCAAGGCCGCGGCGGCGGTGTCGCGGGCGGCGGGCCGCGGCAGCGGTTCGGTGATCGGCGGCAAGGTCGCCCTCCGGCTCGACCCCGACCTGCTGGCCCGGCTGGCCCGGCACCTCGACGTGGTGCTGGTGTCCGCGACCAACGGCAAGACCACGACGACCCGGCTGATCGCCGAGGCGCTGCGGGCCAGCGGCCAGGTGGTCTCCAACGCGCTCGGCGCGAACATGCCCGCGGGCATCACCTCCGCGCTCGCCGGCGGCTCCGAGGCCCGGTTCGGGGTCATCGAGGTCGACGAGAAGTACCTGGCCGGGGTGGCCCGGGACACCACGCCCAAGGCGATCGCCCTGCTGAACCTCTCCCGCGACCAGCTCGACCGGGCCGCCGAGACGCGGATGCTGGCCGAGAAGTGGCGCGAGGGCCTGTCCGGTACGAAGGCCGTGGTGATCGCCAACTGCGACGACCCGCTGATCGTCTGGGCCGCCTCCTCCTCGCCGAACGTGGTGTGGGTCGCGGCCGGCCAGGAGTGGAAGGACGACGCCTGGTCCTGCCCGTCCTGCGGCGGGGTGCTCCAGCGCCCGGGCGAGGACTGGATGTGCGGCGAGTGCGGCTTCCGCCGGCCGATCCCCAGCTGGGCGCTGAACGGCGACTTCGTGCTGGACCCGCACGGCTCCGCCTGGCCGATCCACCTGCAGCTGCCGGGCCGCGCCAACAAGGCCAACGCCACCACCTCCGCCGCCGTGGCCGCCCACTTCGGGGTGCCGCCGCAGGTCGCGCTGGAGCGGATGTACCAGGTGCAGGCGGTCGCCGGCCGCTATGACGTGATCAGCTTCCAGGGCCGGGAGATGCGGCTGCTGCTGGCGAAGAACCCGGCGGGCTGGCTGGAGACCTTCTCGCTGATCGACCCGCCGCCCACGCCCGTGATCCTCTCCGTCAACGCCCGCGGCGCGGACGGCACCGACACCTCCTGGCTGTGGGACGTGGACTACACCCGGCTCGCCGGGCACCCGATCTGCGTCATCGGCGACCGCCGGCTGGATCTGGCGGTACGGCTGGAGGTCGCGGGCCTGGACTTCCGGGTCTGCGAGACCGTGGACGAGGCCGTACAGCTGTGCCCGCCCGGCCGGATCGAGACGATCGCCAACTACACCGCCTTCCAGGACCTGCGCCGCCGGGTCGGCAACTGACCCTCCCCGTAAAGGATTTGTGAGCATGAGCGACAGCAGCCTCCGCCTGGTGTGGGTCTACCCGGACCTGCTGAGCACGTACGGCGACCAGGGCAACGCCCTGGTGGTCGAGCGGCGGGCCCGGCAGCGGGGCCTGGACGTGGCGCGCGTGGACGTGCGCTCGGACCAGCCGCTGCCCACCTCCGGCGACATCTATCTGATCGGCGGCGGCGAGGACCGGCCGCAGCGGCTCGCGGCCGAGCGGCTGCGCCGCGACGGCGGCCTGAGCCGGGCGGTCTCCAACGGCGCGATCGTCTTCTCGGTGTGCGCGGGCTACCAGATCCTGGGCCACGAGTTCATCAACGACCTCGGGGAACGGGAGCCGGGCCTGGGCCTGCTGGACGTGGTGTCCACCCGTGGCGAGGGCGAGCGGTGCGTGGGCGATGTGCTCGCGGACATCGACTCGCGGCTCGGCCTGCCGCCGCTGACGGGCTTCGAGAACCACCAGGGCATCACGCATCTGGGCCCGACCGCCCGCCCGTTCGCGAAGGTGCGGTTCGGCAACGGCAACGGTACGGGCGACGGCTTCGAGGGCGCGTACAACGACACCGTTTTCGGCACGTACATGCACGGCCCCGTGCTGGCGCGCAATCCGCTGATCGCCGACCTGCTGCTGAAGCTGGCGCTGGACGTCAACGCGCTGCCGCCGGTGGACGACCGCTGGTACGAGGCGCTGCGCGAGGAGCGGATCTCGGCCGCCACGCAGCCCGCCTAGGAACACCCCGGCGGGGAGGGGTGTCCGACTGCTGGTCGGGGCCTGCCCCGCCGCCCGGCGCTTTGTAGGGTGGCGGCCCGGGTGCGCCGGGCTCCCCGGGTGCGCCGGGCTCCCCGGGTGCGCCGGGCTCCCCGGGCGCGCCGGGAGTTGACGCGAGTCCATCCGGACGACGGGGTCCGGTCGCCCTGAACGAGTTTCGATAGGTGTACGAGCAATGCGCATGGGTGTGCTCACCTCCGGCGGCGACTGCCCCGGACTCAACGCCGTCATCCGGTCCGTGGTCCACCGCGCCGTGGTGGACCATGGCGATGACGTGATCGGCTTCAGGGACGGCTGGAAGGGCCTGCTGGAGTGCGACTACCGCAAGCTCGACCTGGACGCGGTGGGCGGGATCCTGGCCCTCGGCGGCACGGTCCTCGGCTCCTCCCGCGTCCAGCCCGCGCAGCTGCGGGACGGGGTGGAGCGGGCCCGGGAGCACGTCGCCGAGCTGGGTCTTGACGCGATCATCCCGATCGGCGGCGAGGGCACACTCAAGGCGGCGCGGCTGCTGTCGGACGCGGGCCTGCCGATCGTCGGCGTGCCGAAGACGATCGACAACGACATCGCGGCGACCGATGTGACCTTCGGTTTCGACACGGCCGTCGGGGTTGCGACGGAGGCGCTGGACCGGCTGAAGACGACCGCCGAGTCGCACCAGCGGGTGCTGATCGTGGAGGTCATGGGGAGGCACACCGGCTGGATCGCGCTGCACTCGGGCATGGCCGCGGGCGCGCACGCGATCGTCGTGCCCGAACGGCCTTTTGACATCGACGAGTTGACCGAGGTCGTGGGGAGCCGGTTCTCGGCGGGCAAGAAGTTCGCGATCGTGGTCGTCGCGGAGGGCGCGAAGCCGCGCGAGGGCTCGATGGCGTTCGAGGTCGGCGGCAAGGACGTGTACGGGCACGAGCGGTTCGCCGGGGTGGCCCGGCAGTTGTCGGTGGAGCTGGAGCAGCGCCTGGGCAAGGAGGCCCGGCCAGTGATCCTGGGCCATGTGCAGCGCGGCGGCACCCCCACCGCGTACGACAGGGTGCTGGCCACCCGGTTCGGCTGGCACGCCGTGGAGGCCGCGCACCGCGGGGAGTTCGGGATGATGACGGCGCTGCGCGGGACGGAGATCACGCTGGTGGGGCTCGCGGAGGCGGTCGAGACGCTGAAGACGGTGCCGGCCGAGCGGTACGACGAGGTCGACTGCGTGCTGTGAGCCCCGTCGGGAGGCCTGTGAGCCCCTTCGGGCCGGTTGTGCGCGCCGCCCCCGGCCGGAGTCCCGGCCGGGGGCGGTTCTAGTCTGGTGCGGACGCATCGGCGCGAAACAGGAGCGAGTGGATGGATCACGGCGGGCACGGCATGACCATGGATCTGCCGCCGTTCACGCTGGGCAGGGGGCTGGAGTTCAGCGGCGAGCCGTTCTTCCTCGTGGGCTGCCTGCTGGCGCTCGGCCTGTACGGATGGGCGGTCGCGCGGCTGCGGCGGCGCGGCGACGGCTGGCCGGTGAGCCGTACGGTCGCCTTTGCCGCCGGGGTGCTGACGGTGGGGCTGGTGATGTGCACCGGGCTCAACGACTACGGCATGGTCATGTTCAGCGTGCACATGGTGCAGCACATGGTCATCTCGATGCTGTCGCCGATCCTGCTGCTGCTCGGTGCTCCGGTGACGCTCGCGCTGCGCGCGCTGCCCTCGGCGGGGCGGGGCCGGAAGGGCCCGCGCGAGCTGCTGGTGGCGCTCCTGCACAGCCGGTACGTACGGATCGTCTCGCATCCGGCGTTCACCATCCCGCTGTTCATCGCGAGCCTGTACGCGCTCTACTTCACGCCGCTCTTCGACTTCCTCATGGGCAGCAAGCCGGGGCACATCGCGATGATGGTGCACTTCCTGGCGGTCGGGCTGGCTTTCTTCTGGCCGATCATGGGCGTGGACCCGGGGCCGCACCGGCCGGGGTACGTGATGCGGATGCTGGAGCTGTTCGCGGGGATGCCGTTCCACGCGTTCTTCGGCATCGCGCTGATGATGGCCTCCGCGCCGATGATCGGCACGTACGCGCACCCGCCGGCGTCGCTGGGCATCGACGCGCTGGACGACCAGCAGTGGGCGGGCGGCATCGCGTGGGCGTTCAGCGAGATCCCGTCGGTGGTGGTGCTCGTGGCCCTGGTGTTCCAGTGGTACCGGTCCGAGCAGCGGCAGGCGCGGCGCAAGGACCGGGCGGCGGACCGGGACGGGGACCAGGAGCTGGCGGCGTACAACGCCTATCTCGCCTCGCTCCAGGCGCGCGGGCGCTAGGACACCCGGGCCGCTAGGCACCCGGGCCGTTCCAGGCCAGTCTTCGCGAGTGAG
>NZ_LIQY01000593.1 GCF_001418495.1 Streptomyces pathocidini
AGCTGTGTATAAGAGACCGGCCCACGCCGCATCACCGGGAGACCACCCCATGGCTCACTCCACCCCGCCGTCCCTCACCTGCTCCGGCCTGACCTTCGCCTGGCCCGGTGGGACGACCGTCTTCCAGGACCTCGACCTGGCCGTCGGCCCCGGCCGGACCGGCCTCATCGGCCTCAACGGCTCCGGCAAGTCCACGCTCCTCCGGCTCATGGCCGGGCGGCTGGCCCCGGCCTCCGGGACCGTCAGGACGGCCGGCGAGGTCGGCTACCTGCCGCAGAACCTCGTCCTGGACACCGCCCTGGCCGTGGACGCGGCGCTGGGCATCGCCCGTACCCGGGCCGCGCTGCACGCCATCGAGGGCAGCGACGCGAGCGAGGAGCACTTCACCGCCGTCGGCGACGACTGGGACGTCGAGGAACGGGCCCGGGCCGCCCTCGACCAGCTCGGCCTCGCCCACATCGGCCTCGACCGCACCATAGGCGAGGTCTCGGGCGGCGAGTCGGTCCTCCTCCGACTGGCCGCGCTGCTGCTGCGCCGCCCCGACGTCCTGCTCCTGGACGAGCCGACGAACAACCTGGACCTGGATGCCCGGCGCCGCCTCTATGACACGGTCGCGTCGTGGTCGGGGGTGATGGTCGTCGTCAGCCACGACCGCGAACTGCTGGAGCTGGTCGACCAGATCGCCGACCTGAGAGCGGGCGAGGTCCGCTGGTACGGCGGCAACCTGTCCTCGTACGAAGAGGTGCTGGCCGTCGAGCAGGAGGCCGCCGAGCGGATGGTGCGGTCCGCCGGGGCGGATGTGAAGCGCCAGCAGCGCGAACTGGCCGAAGCCCAGGTCAAGTTGGCCCGGCGGGTCCGGTACGGGCAGAAGATGTACGACTCCAAACGCGAGCCGCGCATCGTCATGAACGCGCGCAAGCGCTCGGCCCAGGAATCCGCGGGCAAGCACCGCGGCCTGCACGCCGAGCGGCTGGAGGAGGCCAGGGAGCGGCTGGAGGAGGCCAGGGAGGCGGTGCGGGACGACGCCGGGATCCGCGTCGACCTCCCGCACACGGCGGTCCCGCCGGGCCGGACAGTCCTGACTCTCAAGGACCTCCGGCTGCCTTATGGGGCGGGGTCCTCGGAGTCGCCCGGGCACGCGTGCGTGGCCGGGTTCGAGATCCGGGGCCCCGAGCGGATCGCGCTCGTCGGCCGCAACGGGGCGGGGAAGACGACGCTGCTACGGACGATCGCGGGCGAGTTGGAACCGGCGGGTGGCGAGGTGGTGGCGCACGTTCCGGTGCGCTTCCTGCCGCAGCGACTGGACCTGCTGGACGACGGCCTGACCGTCGCCGAAAACGTCGCGCGGTACGCGCCCGCGGCGACCGGCAACCGGATCCGGGCGCGGCTGGCCCGCTTCCTCTTCCGCGGCGCCCGCGCCGACCAGCGGGCAGGAACGCTCTCGGGCGGCGAGCGCTTCCGGGCGACCCTGGCGGCCCTGATGCTCGCCGAGCCCGCCCCGCAGCTCCTCATGCTCGACGAGCCCACCAACAACCTCGACATGGCCTCCGTGCGCAGCCTTTCGGCCGCGTTGGAGTCGTACGAGGGAGGGCTGATCGTGGCGAGCCACGACGTGCCGTTCCTGAAGGGGATCGGAATCACCCGCTGGGTGCGGCTGGCCGGGAAGTTGGCGCCGGTGGATCCGGAGGAGGTCTAGAGGGAGGTCGGGGTCTGGGAGGAGGCCTCGGGAGCGGCCCGGGCCTGTGCCGCGCAGGTCGGACGGATCCGAGGCCGCGCCCGGCGGTGTGCCGCGCCCGGCCGCGGGTCGCGCAGGAGATCGAGAAGTCGCGCGGGAGATCGAGAATCGGACATCGGGGAGTCCGAAAAGCCTGAGGGATGCGTCACATGTCTGCCGGTGCGGCTGAGGATCTGTACCGGTAGTCCGACCTGGGGCCTTCACCGACCGGCCCCAACAGCCGTATACACCAGCCCATTTGGGACGAACGCCAGTCTCACAGCAGGAGCATAAGGGGACAGAAGGGGGTTGATCTTCCCTGCCCTTGGCCGCAGCCTTACCGAGGCTTTAACCTACGGTTTCGTAACCTACGGAGTCGTAGGACCAGGCACGCCGTCCCGGCGTGCCTTCCGCGCGTTTCCGGCGCGGTACGGCGAGCCAGCCGTACGCCCGTGAACGCCGCGAGCCGTAGGGGCATCAACCCCGCCCCCGTAAGCACGTCCGCACGCCCCAGGAGCCGCTGTGACCATCACCCCCGCCCCGCTCATCGCGTCGTCGGAGGCAATGAGTGACGCCCGGCTGCTCTACGCGCTGGAGGAGGTCGTCGAGACCGAGCTGAACCGGCACCTGAAGGTCGCCAAGGAGTGGATGCCGCACGAGTACGTGCCGTGGAGCGACGGCCGGAACTTCGACGGGCCGCTCGGCGGCGAGGCGTGGGCACCCGAGCAGTCCAAGGTCAGTGACATCGGCCGAATCGCGCTCGTGGTCAACCTCCTCACCGAGGACAACCTGCCCAGCTACCACCACGAGATCGCCACCCTCTTCGGCCGCGACGGCGCCTGGGGCACCTGGGTGCACCGCTGGACGGCCGAGGAGGGCCGGCACGGCATCGTGATGCGCGACTACCTGCTCACCTCCCGGGCCGTCGACCCGGTCGAGCTGGAGCGGTTCCGCATGGCGCACATGTCGGAGGGGTTCGAGTCCGACAACCGGCACAGCATGCTGCACTCGGTCGCGTACGTCGCCTTCCAGGAGCTGGCGACCCGCATCTCGCACCGCAACACCGGCCACCACTCCGGTGACCCGGTCTGCGACCGCATGCTGGCGCGCATCGCGACCGACGAGAACCTCCACATGGTCTTCTACCGCAACCTCCTTTCGAAGGCCTTCGAGCTCGCCCCCGACCAGACGATGTCGGCCGTCCGCGACGTCGTCGTCAACTTCCGCATGCCGGGCCACGGCATGCCCGGGTTCGAGCGCGCCGCCGCGCAGATGGCGATCGGCGGGATCTACAACCTGCGCATCCACCACGACGACGTGCTCCAGCCGGTGCTGCGCTTCCTGAAGATCATGGAGATCTCCGGCCTGGGCCCCGAGGGCCTCAAGGCCCAGGAGGAGCTGGGCCTGTACATGGGCGGCCTCGACGACCAGGCCACCAAGTTCGACGAGCGCCGCGAAGCCCTCCTGGCCCGCCGCGCAGCCCGCCAGGCCTCGGCGTAAAGGGCGGTCACCGTCCTGGGCGACCCCGCGGGTCAGTGGCTCAGCGCCGCCTGAGCTCCTCAACGGTCCACAGAATCTGGTCATTACTCGGCACACCCGGCTCCTCCGCCGATCCGCCGTTGCCATCGGCGCGGACAGTTGCAGTGGCCACGGACTCACCGGCGCCGGCAAGGCCTCCGACCGCGGCAGCCGGCCCAGTGATCACGACACCGCACAGCAGCGCCGCGGCGCCGAGCACGACTGAAGTACGCACCTTCACGTGGTTCACGAAATCTCCCATGCCAGACGGATAAACAACCCCCATCCAAGCCACACAAGACCACAAGAACCAACACAGACGGTCGAGAACTGGCCATCGGGGCAGTTTCGTTTCGGGGATGTTTTGGGGGCGGTTTCGTGGGTGCACCGTAGGAGTTAACGGTGCGTCATACGCTCGGCGGACACCGGTCGCGATGCGCGTGGCCGGTTCCGAGGAGGAGACAACACGCATGAGCCTGCGATCGCGTGCGGCCCTTCGGGCCGCGTTCGTTGTGTTCAGCACTGCCGCGCTGGCCGTCGCCGGCGCGTTCGCGACGGCGCGAGCCGACGCGCCCGCCGGGTGGCAGGAGGTCGGGTCGTCCACGGTCGGGAGCCTCAACGCCGGGCAGGGAGTGGCCACTTACGAGAACGGGGGGACGCTCTACCGCGGGATCGGGTCCATACCCGCGGAGTTGGCCGCACAGGGGTGGAACCACGTCGGCGATCCTGACATCGCCTCCGGTTACGTCTTCGACGCGTACGAGGACCAGGACGCGGCGACCGCCAAGATGTTCCGGGTCACCACCCCGGCCAACGTCAGCTACACCTACGTGCACCAGCTCGAGCCCGGCGAGAAGTACAACAACTCCTTCGCCGCCGTCTCCCCCGACGCGCAGTGGCTGGTCTCCGGGGAGTGGGGCGACACCGACCGGCTGCTGGTGTTCCCGGCTCCTGTGCTGAACCCCGCGACCCCGGCCACCGGCGGGGAGCTGGCGCGGGCCGCGCAGATCGATCTCGACAAGCGGGTGCGCGACCTCCAGGGCTGCGACTTCGTCACCGCGACCCGGCTGGTGTGCGCCTCCGATGACCATGCCACCGACCTGTGGCCCAACCCGCTGCCCATCCACCAGATCGACCTGGAGCGGCCGTTGGACGGTGGCACGGTCACCGGGCACGTCACCAACATCGGCGCGCTGGAGCAGGAGAGCGCCTGCTCCGGCACCTTCGAGGCCGAGGGCATCGACTACCACGCCGGTAGCGGGACCCTGCGCGCCCTGGCCATCCAGCCGGGCATCTGCATCGTCGCCACGACCGAGTACCGGTACCGGGCGGCAGCGGGCTGACAGGAGCAACCCGGCAAGGGGCGATCGCCGGTTCTTCCGCCGCGACGATCGCCCCCTGCTCGGCCCCGCGCGCCTCCTACAACTCCTTGATCCGGATGTTCCGGTACGAGATCACGTCGCCCGTGCTGTGGGTCTGGAGGCCCAGGTAGCCCGAGGCGTAGCGGCGGCCGTCCGTGCCCGGGTCGTCGCCGCGGGGCGGTTCGAAGACCTGGCCGCCGGTGTTCTCGAACTTGTTGATCAGGACGCCGTTGCGGAACACCTTGTAGTGCTGGCCGACCACGCGGATCTCGTAGTCGTTCCAGGTGCCCTTGGGAGTGGCGCCCGTGCCGCTGAGGCCGACACGGTCGAAGCCGTAGAGCGAGCCCGTCTTGTACATGTCGCCGGTCGGGCTGTCGAAGATCTGCACCTCGTGGCCGTACTTGATGGCCACCCACTCCGGGCGCGACTCCTCGGGGTGGTCGTGGACGTCCGGGAAGCGGACGAAGACGCCGCTGTTGGCGTTGGCCGTGCCCGCGGCGTCGTCGCGGAACTGGAGCTTCAGCGAGAAGTCGTCGTACTTCCGCTGCGGGAACCACAGCATGCCCATGCCCGCCACCGTCGTGCTGCTGGTGATCGTGGAGTCCTCGTTCAGGCCGAAGGCTCCGCCGCCCACGTGTTGCCAGCGGTCGAAGGAGGCCTTCGTGCCGTCGAAGAGGTCGCGGTAACCGGTGTTCTGGCCCGGCTTGCCGATGCCGGACTGCTGGGCGGCCCGGTTGACGGCCTTGTACTCGCGCCGGTCGATGACCCCGTCGGCCAGCAGCCCGTCCGTGACCTTTTTGACGTGCTTGAGGAAGAGGGCCTGGGAGGTCCAGTCCTTCTCGTCCTCGATCAGCTCGTTGATGGTGCAGCGGTTGCGGGTGACGCGGTTGGGCACGCCGGTGTCGACCGTGCCGACGATCACCGTCAGGCGCTCGTCGTACTCCGGGCAGTTGGGGGCCGGGACGCCGCCGCCCGCGACCACTGTGAAGGACACCTGCCGGGGCTCGGAGGTGTTGCCCGCCTTGTCCGTGGCGCGGTGGGCGACGGTGTGGCGGCCGACTCCGTCGACGGTCACGGGCGCGGTGTACGCGAGGTACGGGCCGCCGTCCAGGGAGTACTCGGTCTTCTCCACGCCGGAGTCCGCGTCCGTCGCGGTGACCGTCACCTTCGCGCCGCCGAGGTAGTTGCCATCGGAGTTCCTGTCGCCGGTCACGGCGGCGGTGGTCTCCGGCGGGGTCTTGTCCTCGGCGGGCGGGGCGACGACCGTGAAGTCGACCGACTCCACCTCGGCCGCGTTGCCCGCCCTGTCCGTGGCGCGGTAGCGGACGGTATGGGTTCCCACGTCGCCGACCACCACGGGTGCCGTGTACGCACCGAACTCCCCCTCCCCCACCGCGTATTCGATGGTGTTGACGCCCGAGCCGGTGTCGGACGCGGTCACGGTGACCGTCGCCGAGCCCAGATAGGCGCCCTCGGAGTTCTTCTCGCCCGTCACCGTGGCGGAGGTCTCCGGTGGCGCCGTGTCGTCGGTCGGCGGCGCGACCACCGTGAAGTCAACGGACCCGGCCGCCGATTGGTTCCCGGCCTTGTCGGTGGCTCGGTAGCGGAACGTGTGCGTCCCCACCTCGTGGACCATCACCGCCTCGGTGTAGGGCTGGAACTCGCCCTCGCCCAGGGCGTATTCGACCGTGTCGACGCCCGAGCCGCCCTCGTCGGTCGCGGAGACGGTCACCGACGCCATGCCCACGTACGCGCCGTCGGCGTTCTTGTCGCCGTCGACCTTCGCGGAGGTCGCCGGCGCCGTGGTGTCCTCGCCGCCACCTCCCTCGGTGACGACGAGGATGCCCTGCATCGAGCCGTGGCCGGGAATGGTGCAGTGGAAGCGGTAGCGGCCCGGGGTGAGCGTGACCTCGGCGGTGTGCCTGCCGCCCTGCGCGTCCGCGGGGTTGGCGAGGATGTTGAGCGGGACGTCGTTGTTGTACTCGGGGTCGGAGACGTCGAAGGTCAGGGTGTGCGGCATGCCGGTGGTGTTGCCGGTGGCCGCGCTGTTCTCGAAGACGATCGTCGTCGGTCCGGCCACCGCGGTGGTGGGCGCGGACGCGTACTGGGTGATGTCGTCGCCCGCGGTCCAGGTCAGGGTCTGGGCCGCGGCCCGCCCGGCGCCGCCGACCGGTGCCTGCATCGCGTACGCGGCGACGGTGCCCGACGTCAGGCCGAGCAGCAGGAGGAAGGCGGCGAGCAGCGACGTCAGAGGCCGCCCCTTGCCGATCCTCCTCCCGGGCCCGCCCGGTTCCATGAACGTTCGCCGCTTGACGGATATTCGACGTTTCATGAACTCGCCTTTCGTGCCAGCTCCTTGGCCGCCGGGGTCGCGGGCCCGCCCTGGTAGGTGACCCGCCAGAGCGCCGACTTGGCGTCGGAGGTGAAGAAGCCGCGGCCGTAGTCGAGGACGTAGAGCACGCCGTCGGGGCCGAACTTCCAGTCCATGAGGTTCTTGATGCCCTCCGCGCCCACCGGGACGATCTTCTTGAGGGACTCGGCGTGCACCGGCAGCCCGCCCTTGCCGATCGTCCTCGGGTCGGTCAGGACCGCGTGGCGCGGCTGGTCGGCGTCGTAGAAGTCGCCGACGAACCAGCGGCCGTCCCAGTAGGCGGGCCACTTCTCCTTGCTGGCACTGGCCGCGTCATAGCGGTAGACCGGGCCGTTCATGGTCGCCTGGCCGCCGCCCTTGAGCCACGGCAGCAGGTACTCGGCCTCCTCGGTCTGGTAGCTGGGGATGCCGTCGGCGTTGCGCGGGTAGTCGGGGGCGCCGCCCTGGGGTGAGTACCAGATGGTGTTGGACTCGATCGGCGGCAGGTTCACCAGGCCGTCGTTGTTGGGCGACTCGTTCTTCGGGTGGTCGCAGTCGTACCAGCCCAGCGGCTTCTTCGGGTCGGGCAGGTTCCGGTCCCGGTACGGCTGCTTGTTGCCCATGCAGTAGGGCCAGCCGTGGTTGCCCGCGTGGGTGATCGCGGCGAACGTGTCGTACTTGGCCGGGCCCCACTCCGGGCTCGGCTTCCCCGCGTCCGGGCCGACCCAGCCCGCGTAGAGGATGTCGGTCTTCCGGTCGACGGAGATACGGGCCGGGTTGCGCACGCCCATCACGTAGATCTCGCCGCGGGTCCTGCCGCCGCCCTCGTCCGGCTCCTTGCCCGTGAAGAGGTTCCCTTCGGGGAGGGTGTACGTGCCGTCGTCCTCGGGGTGGATGCGCAGGATCTTGCCATTGAGGTTGTTGGTGTTGCCCGCGGTGCGGCGGGCGTCGGCGAAGGAGACGCCCTTGTAGTCCGGCTCGGGGTTGTTGCCGGAGTAACCGTCGCTGAACTGCGAGGAGTTGTTGTCGCCGGTGGCGATGTAGAGGTTGTCCTGGGAGTCCCAGGCCATGCCGCCCCCCGCGTGGCAGCAGCTGTGGATCTGGACCGGCCATTTGAGGAGGACCTGCTCCGAGGACTGGTCCAGCTTGCCGGTCCCGGGGTCGACGGTGAAGCGGGAGACGCGGCGCTCGGCCATGTGCGTCTCGCGGTTGATCTGCGAGTGCGGGGTGTAGTGCAGGTAGATCCAGCCGTTGGTGAGGAAGTCGGGGTCGAGCTCGATCCCGAGGAGGCCCTCCTCGTTCTTGGTCAGCTCGTCGCCGCCGCCCTTGTTGCCGAAGACCGTCAGGGCACCTACGAGGGTCGCCTTCCCGGTCTTCGGGTCCCAGACGTGAATCTCGCCCTGGCCCTTGCCGATGTCGGGGTTGTTCCAGTCGGTGACCACGGGCTTGCTCGCGTCGGCGCCGCCGCGGCCGATGAAGAAGACCCGCCCGTCCGGGGCGGTGACCAGGCCGTGCGGCTCGCCGATCTGGTCGTTCCGGCCGGGCTGGTTGGGCTGGGTGACGCGCTCCGCCCGGTAATTGGCGGTGATCGTGGCCTGGCAGTCGGCGCGGGCGAGGCGGGTGGTCCACAGCAGGGCGCCGCGCAGGTGGGCGCGGAAGTCGGTCTCCTGGTAGCTGTCGACCGTGCCGCCCATGCCGGTGTAGAAGGACCGGCCGCCGTCGTAGTCGCGGCACCAGGAGATGGGGTGGTCCCAGCCGCCCGCGCCCTCCCCCGGCCGGTACGAGCTCTCGCGCACGCGGGCGACGGTGTGCACCTGTCCGGAGGGGTTGGCCGCCCAGTTCAGCCACTTGTCCGGGCGCTTCCACTCCAGCGGCAGCCCCTTGGTGGCCGGATTCGCGCGGTCCCCGACTTCCACGACGGCCCGCTGGGCGGAGGCGGGGCTGTTCGCGGCCGGGCGGGCGCCGACCAGTCCGGTGAACCAGTCGGAGTACGGCTCGGTGCGCGCGGCGTCGTGGATCCCGAGGAACCCGCCGCCCGCCTCCATGTACGCCTCCAGGCCCATCTCCTGCTCCGGGGTGAGCACATCGCCGTCGCCGGTGAGGAACACGACGGCGTTGTACGTGCCGAGCTTCTTCCGGGTGAAGACGGTGGGGTCGTCGGTGGCCTCCACCGCGAACCGCTGGGCTGCCGGGCCCTGTTGGCCGATCTTCTCGATGGCCTCGATGCCTGCGTCGACGGTCGGGGACTCCTCGGTGCCCGGGGTCGCGTGGAAGGCCAGGACCCTGACGTTCGCCCCGCCGGGCGGTGACGGCAAGTCCAGCGCGGCGGCGACCGCCGCGGCTGCCGCCGCCTGGCCGGGGGCCTCTGCGCCGAGGGCCTCCGCGCCGGAAGCCGGCCGGGGCGGGACCGCCTCCGGCGACGGCGTCCCGGGCCGCGCGGCGGCAGGCGAGCCGCCCAGCAGGGCCGCGGTGAGAGCGCCGGCGGCCAGGGCGGCGGCCCAGCCGTGCCGGACCCCCCACGGGCGGGCACCCGGCCCTCGTCTGTGTGGGGGAATCTGTCGTCGTGGTGCGTGCCGCATGGTTACGCCCACCCCTTTTCGGTCACAGCAACATGGGTCGCGGTAACAGCCGACCGATGAAGCTAGACCTCTTTTTGCGGACCGCCAATAGCTATGACCCGAACTCATCGAACTTTGTCCTGGCTGTGGATGAATGAGCGTCAGCGGTCTACGGTGATGGCCGTCCCCGAAGTGCGTGCACGATGGGAGAACGATGGCCGAAATGGGCAACATGCCGAGGCGGGTTTTCAGCCGGCGCCTCCTGGCGGGCGGCGCGGCCGCCGCCGCCATCACGCCGGTGGCCGTTTCCACCGCCTCGCAGGCGGCCGCCGAGAAGTCCGGGGTCACCCGGTCCGTGGCCGGCGAGGGCGGCACGGTCCGCCGCGTCAAGCTGTACGCGGAGAAGCTGGCGGACGGCCAGATGGGCTACGGGCTCGAGAAGGGCAAGGCCACGATTCCCGGCCCGCTGATCGAGCTGATCGAGGGCGACACGCTCCACATCGAGTTCGAGAACACGATGGACGTGGCCGCCAGCGTCCACGTCCACGGCCTGGACTACGACATCGCCAACGACGGGACCGCCCTCAACAGGAGCACGGTCGAACCGGGCGGCAAGCGCACGTACACCTGGCGCACCAACACTCCCGGCAAGCGCGCGGATGGCACCTATCGGCCCGGCAGCGCGGGCTACTGGCACTACCACGACCACGTGGTCGGCACCGAGCACGGCACCGGCGGGATCCGCAGCGGGCTGTACGGACCGGTGGTGGTGCGCAGGAAGGGTGACGTGCTGCCCGATCCGGGCAAGCAGTTCACGATCGTCTTCAACGACCTGACGATCAACAACAAGAAGGGGACCGCCGCCCCCAACTTCGAGGCCACCGTGGGCGATCGGGTCGAGATCATCATGATCACGCACGGCGAGCACTACCACACGTTCCACATCCACGGTCACCGCTGGGCGGACAACCGAACGGGCATCCTCCAGGGCCCGGACGACCACAGCCGGGTCATCGACAACAAGATCACCGGTCCTGCCGACGCCTTCGGCTTCCAGATCGTGGCCGGGGAGGGCGTCGGCAGGACCGGTGA
>NZ_LIQY01000594.1 GCF_001418495.1 Streptomyces pathocidini
GCGCCGCCCGGTTCGCGGTGTTCCGGATGCCCGCCCCGGGCGCCGGACGGCGGCCCGAAGGACACGGACTCGGACGGCCGCCCGAAGGGGGCGGACTCGGGCGTCGGCCCGAAGGACGCGGGCGCACTCGCGCCACGCGAGGGCAACGGCGGGCGCGGGGCACCGAGGGGACGCCCGGCGGGCGCGGCCCCATCGGCGGGGCGTCCGCTCGCGGGGTGGACGGGACCGCCCGCGCCGCCGCCCACGGGATCGACGGCGGACGGGCGCGCGTCCTCCGGTATGTGCGCGCCCGTGGTCTCGGCTGCGGCCTCCGTGCGGCCGCGGCGGCTATGGCGTCCCACGCGTCGACTCAGCTCCTGCCCGCGCCCGCGGTCGTCGCCACGGCCTCTTCGTCCAGCAGCGCGCGGAAGGCCCGCGCGACCGCCTCGGGATACTCCATCATCGCCACGTGCCCGGCCTCCGGGAGCGTCAGCAGCCGGGAGTCGCGGAAGGCCCGGGACGCCCGGCCGGCCATCCGGACGGAGACGAGCCTGTCCCGGCCGCCGTACACGAGCAGCGTCGGCGCGAGCACCCGCTCCGCCTGCCGCCACAGGGAATGCTGACCGCCAAGCGTGTACGCGTCAACGACTCCGCGCGCGGAACGGGCCATCACGTCCCAGAAGTACGGGAGCGCGAGCCGCCGTTCGTACTCCTCGACGGCCGCCGTGAGGCCATCCGGATCGACCCGCGCCGGGTCCCCGTAGCAGAGCGCCACCACCTCGCGCGTACGCCGCTCCGCGGTCCAGTCCCGGGTCAGCCGGGCGAACAGCGAGGTCGCGCCGGGCACCGCGAGCAGCACGGTGGGCAGCGCCGAGAGCTGCGGCGGCCGCTCCGGCAGCGCGGGCGAGATGAGGGTGAGGGTGCGGACGAGGTCGGGCCGGACCGCGGCGACCCGCGTGGTGACGGCCCCGCCCAGCGAGTTCCCGATCAGGTGCACCGGCCCGCGCCCGGCTGCGTCGAGATGGCGGACGACGGCCCGCGCGTGCCCGGAGACCGAGTAATCGCCGTTGTCCGGCGGCGCGGAATGGCCGAAACCCGGCAGGTCGAGGGCCTCGCCGTCCACGCGGTCATCGAGCCGCGCCATCAGCGCGGACCAGTTGACCGAGGATCCGCCGAGCCCGTGTACGTACAGCGCGGGCGGCAGGCCCCCACGGGCCGGCGGGCGAGAGCGGACGGCCAGATTCAGTCCCGGCAGGGCGACCCGCCGCAGCTCCTCTCCCGCACCGACGCCGACACCGAACTCGTGGGTTGAGGCGGGGGCGGTCCGGGTACCCGGCAGCTCGGTCGGAGACATGCGGCAATGTTACGAGGTGATCACGCCGGGGATTGTCTGTTCGGGCCCGCACACCGGCGTGTTCACCATCACATGACCACATGGCATCGACCCGCGGCCTCTCCCAGGCTCGTCCGGTGCGGCGGGCGCCCACCCCGGAAAGGGGATCCACCATGGCTGTCGATCCGACCGATCCGGACACCTTCGAGGCGGACGCGGAAGAGACCGAGGAGTTCGACGTCGAGGCCCCCGAGGCGGACGCCGCCGAGCAGCACGCCGACCTGGTTCCGGAGCGCGACTCCGAGCCCGGTGAGCGCTCGCTGGAGTCCGCGAACCCGGCGGACGCCGCCGAGCAGGCCCGGGTGGTCGGGCTCCACGAGGACGACTACCGGTGAGCGGTGCACCGATGGGTCCACCGTTGGCGAGGGGTGCGGCCTGCCCTTTTTGTCCGCCCGCTCGGCGACCGCGCCAACGGTCCGGTCCATGAAAATCTCGGTCCGCACCGCGCACACCCCGGTTACCCGAAAGTACGATGGCGGGCGCGGTGCACCAGGCGCCGCCGCGCACGGAACGAACCCTTGGGAGGCGGCGTGACAGCCATCGAGCAGACCGAGGCGCGCCCGCGGGGCACGCGCCTGCCGCGCCGAGCCCGCAGAAACCAGCTCCTGGGCGCCGCCCAGGAAGTCTTCGTCGCACAGGGCTACCACGCGGCGGCCATGGACGACATCGCGGAGCGGGCCGGAGTCAGCAAGCCGGTGCTCTACCAGCACTTCCCCGGCAAGCTGGACCTCTATCTGGCCCTGCTCGACCAGCACTGCGAGTCCCTGCTGCAGGCGGTGCGCACGGCGCTCGCCTCCACGACGGACAACGGGCAGCGCGTGGCCGCGACGATGGACGCGTACTTCGCCTACGTCGAGGACGAGGGCGGCGCGTTCCGCCTGGTCTTCGAGTCGGACCTCACCAACGAGCCGGCGGTGCGCGACCGGGTCGACAAGGTCAGCCTGGACTGCGCGAAGGCGGTGAGCGGGGTCATCGCCGAGGACACCGACATCCCGTCGGACCAGGCGATGCTGCTCGCGGTCGGCCTGTGCGGGATGGCCCAGATCACCGCGCGCTACTGGCTCGGCGCGGGCCAGAAGCTTCCCCGCGACGCCGCGGCCAAGCTCGTCTCGGCTCTGTCCTGGCGAGGCATCGCGGGCTTCCCCATGCACAGCGCCTCCGGCGGGGGCGGCTGATACGGGTTCCGGCCGGTCCGGCTACCACTGGGTGGAGGTGCCCCCGGCGGTAGCTGTGGGAGTGCCCCCACCCGGACTGGCTCCGGCCCGCTCCCCGCCACCCCGTCCCGCTCATCGCCGCCGCGGCGGCGGGAA
>NZ_LIQY01000595.1 GCF_001418495.1 Streptomyces pathocidini
CCGGACGTGATGCGCCGCCGCGTCGAGGAGACGCTCGACCTCCTCGGCCTCGCCGAGCTGCGCGACCGGCCAATCGCGAGCCTGTCGGGCGGGCAGCGGCAGCGGGTGGCGATCGGCTCGGTGCTGACCCCGCACCCTCGGGTGCTGGTCCTGGACGAGCCGACGTCCGCGCTCGACCCCGGCTCGGCGGAGGAGGTCCTGGCCGTACTCCAGCGCCTCGTCCACGACTTGGGGACCACCGTGCTGATGGCCGAGCACCGCCTGGAGCGCGTCGTCCAGTACGCGGACCAGGTCGTTCTCCTCCCGGCCCCCGGCGAACCGCCGGTGTCCGGCACCCCGGCCGAGATCATGGCCGTCTCCCCGGTCCACCCGCCGGTGGTGGGCCTCGGCCGCCTGGCGGGCTGGTCGCCCGTACCCCTGTCGGTGCGCGACGCCCGGCGGCGGGCGGGCGACCTGCGCGCCCGCCTCGCGGACCGCGCGCCGGAGTCCACTCCCCCGGGGAAGGGGCCCACTCCCCCGACGCCCGAGGCCGCCGTGGTCGGGTCGGCGTCCGGCCTCTCCGTCCGCCGGGGCCGGATCGCGGCCCTGCGCGGGGTGGACCTGTCCGTGCGCTCGGGCGAGACCGTGGCCCTGATGGGCCGCAACGGGGCGGGAAAGTCAACGCTGTTGGGGGCACTCGTCGGCCTGCACGCGCCCACGTCCGGCACCGCACGGGTCGGCGACCTGGCTCCGCACCGCAGCAGCCCGCGGGACCTGATCCGCCGCGTGGGGCTCGTACCGCAGGAGCCGCGCGACCTGTTGTACGCGGACACGGTCGCGGCCGAGTGCGCGGCGGCGGACGAGGACGCGGGCGCCGAACCGGGTACGTGCCGCGGGCTGGTCACCGGCCTGCTCCCGGACGTACCGGACGCCACGCACCCGCGCGACCTGTCCGAAGGCCAGCGCCTCGCCCTGGCGCTGGCGCTCATCCTGACCGCGCGCCCGCCGCTGATCCTCCTGGACGAGCCGACCCGCGGCCTCGACTACGCGGCGAAGTCCCGCCTCGTGGACATCCTCCGCGACCTGGCGGCGGACGGCCACGCGATCGTCCTGGCGACCCACGACGTCGAGCTGGCCGCCGAACTCGCCCACCGCGTGGTGATCCTGGCCGACGGCGAGGTGGTGGCCGACGGCCCGACGGCAGAGGTGGTCCTCGCCTCCCCTTCCTTCGCCCCGCAGGTGGCCAAGGTCCTCTCCACGTCCCCCTGGCTGACCCTCACCCAGGTCCGCGAGGCCCTGGAGGCGACGCCCGAATGACGAGCACGTACGGCGCCGCATCCGACGCCCCCACCC
>NZ_LIQY01000596.1 GCF_001418495.1 Streptomyces pathocidini
CCTCACGCCCAACCCCCTTGACTCCGCCGCGTTCTCCGCAGCAGCCAGAAGAAGAACGGGCTGCCGAAGAGCGCCGTCAGGACGCCCAGCGGCAGCTCCGCCGGCTGCGCGGCCGTCCGCGCCGCCAGGTCGCCCGCCACGAGGACCAGCCCGCCGCCCAGCGCGCTGCCCGGGACCAGAAAGCGGTGGCCGGGGCCGTTCGCCATGCGCAGCAGATGCGGTACGAGCAGCCCGACGAACGTGATGATCCCGGCCACGGCGACAGCCGCCGCGGTGAGCAGCGCCACGACCAGGATCAGGATCATCCGCAGCCGCTCCACCTCCACGCCCAGATGCCGGGCCGGGCGCTCGCCCAGCGCCAGGAGGTCCAACTTCCGCGCGAAGAACGGCGCGATGAGCAGACCCGTCGCCGCGCACGGCAGCACCGCCAGCACCTTCGGCCAGGTCGCCTGCGCGAGCGACCCCAGCTGCCAGAACGCGATCTGCGTGATCTGCGCGTTGTCCGCGAAGAAGATGAACAGGCCGATCAGCGCGCCCGCGAAGGCGTTGACCGCGATCCCGGTCAGGATCAGCGTCACCACCTCCGTACGCCCGCCCGAGCGCGCCATCACGTACACCAGCAGGACCGTGGCCAGTCCGGCGGCGAACGCGCACGCGGTGACGGTCCAGTTCCCGAGGAAGGTCGCCCCCAGCGAGATCGCCCCGACCGCGCCGACTGCCGCGCCGGAGGAGATCCCGATGACGCCGGGCTCGGCGAGCGGGTTGCCGAACACGCCCTGCATGAGCGCGCCCGCGCAGCCGAGGGAGGAGCCGACGAGCAGCGCGAGTGCGACCCGCGGCAGCCGGACGTTCCACAGCACGCTCTCCCCGACCTGGTCCAGCGCCTGCCCGCCGAGCCCGACGCGGTGACGTACGGAGGCGAGTACGTCCCCGAGCGGGATGTCGTACGCGCCGAGCCCGGCGGAGAGCAGGCAGAGGAGCAGCAGTACGCCGAGGAGGGCGAGGGTGAGCACGTACGCCCGCCCGCTGCCGCCACGTTGCCGACTACCGACCGTGGAAGGCGCTTTGTGGGCGGCGCCGCCCAC
>NZ_LIQY01000597.1 GCF_001418495.1 Streptomyces pathocidini
TGTGTGTGAGGGACCCACGCTTCCAGGGGCGCGGGTCCCGGGCAGCCGCGTTGGCTCCGGCTCACACGATCGGGGGCTCCTCATCGCTCGGACGTCCGAGCTGGCCCCCCTCCGGGGCGGGCCTCTTCTGCCACGGGCGGGGGCCGGTGGGGCGACGGTAGTCGATGCCGAGGGCGTCCAGGCGGGCGTAGTGCGCAGCCGCCATGCGGGCCTCGAAGCCAGCGAAGTCCCGCTCGGCGGGGGCGGGCAGCGGGGTCCAGGCGACCTCGGCGAAGGCGGCCAGGCGCGGGAAGGTCTGGTAGTCCACGCGCGCCTGGTTCTCCACCGTCTCGGTCCACACATTGGCCTGGGCGCCTAGCACGTGCGCGGCCTCCTCCGGCGTCAACTGCGGGGGCACCGGCTCGAAGCGGTAGACGTCCTCCAGGGTGCGGACGATCGCGATGGGCATCGGCTCGTCCTCGCCCGGGGCCTGCCGGTAGTCCAGGTACACGTGCTGCTGGGGGCACATGACCACGTCGTGGCCCGCCTGGGCGGCGGCGATGCCACCCTCGTAGCCCTGCCAGGAGGAGACCGCGGCGCCCTCCGCGAGCCCGCCCTCCAGGATCTCGTCCCAGCCGATGAGGCGCCGGCCGCGCTCGGCGAGCCAGCCGTCGAAGTGGCGGATGAACCAGCTCTGCAGCTCGTCCTCGTCCTTCAGCCCCTGCTCCTTGATCCGAGCCTGGGCGGTCGGGGACGCCTTCCACTGGTCCTTGGGGCACTCGTCGCCGCCGATGTGCACGAAGCGGGACGGGAAGATGTCCAGCACCTCCTCCAGCACGCCCTCGTAGAAGCGGAGGGTGGTGTCGGTGGGGGCGAGGACGTTGGGGTTGATGCCCCACCTGTCCCAGACCCGGAGGGCGGCGGTGTCGACGACGTCGGTGTTGCCGAGCTCCGGGTACGCGGCGATGGCGGCCTGGGAGTGCCCGGGGACGTCGATCTCGGGGACGACGGTGATGTGCCGCTCGGCGGCGTACGCGACGATCTCGCGGAGGTCGTCCTGGGTGTAGAAGCCGCCGTGCGGGCGCTCGTCCCACAGCAGCGTCGGCCCGACGCCGCGCTTGGTCCGCTCGCGCCAGGCGCCGACCTCCGTCAGGCGCGGGTAGCGCTTGATCTCGACGCGCCAGCCCTGGTCGTCGGTGAGGTGGAAGTGGAAGACGTTGAGCTTGTGCGCGGCGAGCAGGTCGAGGTAGCGCAGCACGCCGTCCTTGGGCATGAAGTGGCGCGCCACGTCGAGCATCATGCCGCGCCAGGTGAACCGGGGCGCGTCCTCCACCGTCACGTACGGCACGGTCCGCTCCGCGTCCGGCCGGACCGGCGCCTTGCGGAACGCCTCGGGGCCGAGCAGCTGCCGCAGGGTCTGGCGCGCCCAGAAGACGCCGGCCTCGCCGCCGCCGGCGATGTCCACGCCGTCCGCGCCGACGGTCAGCCGGTAGCCCTCGGGCCCGAGCCGCCCGGTCAGCTCGGGGTCGATCCGGGTGCGCACGTCGTCCACGTACGGGCCGGAGCCGGTGGTGGTGAGGTGGCGGGGGG
>NZ_LIQY01000598.1:0-289 GCF_001418495.1 Streptomyces pathocidini
GGTGCGCCGAGTGGGCCGGGCGGGGGCCCGTACGACGTCTCCTCGCTGCGGCGCTGCGTCTCAGCCGGGGAGAACCTTCCGGCGACCACCTGGACGGCCTGGTACGAACGCACCGGGCTGAGGCTCATCAACGGCATCGGCGCGACCGAGCTGCTGCACATCTTCATCTCCGCCGCCGACGACGCGATCCGCCCCGGTACGACCGGGGTTCCCGTACCCGGCTTCCACGCGCGCGTGGTCGGGGACGACGGGCGGCCCATGCCCGACGGCGAGCCGGGGCTGCTGGCCG
>NZ_LIQY01000598.1:321-2956 GCF_001418495.1 Streptomyces pathocidini
GACGAGCGCCGGGGCGAGGTCGTGGTGGCGTACGCGGTGCTGCGCGCGGGCGTGCGCCGGAACGCGCAGGAGGCGGCGGCGCTGCGGGAGTTCGTGAAGGGGGAGATCGCGCCGTACAAATGCCCGCGCGAGATCGTCTTCGTGGACGGGCTGCCGCGGACGCCTACGGGGAAGGTGCAGCGGTTCCGGCTGCGGGAGTTGGAGGGTGGCGGGCCCTTCCCTTCCGGAAAGACATGAGCAATGTTCAAAAAAATCCGCTGACTTGGATGTTGAAGGGGCAACGGAAGTGCTCCGCGATCTACAGTGATCATGTGGCAGAGCAGCACACTCCGCGATCCCTGATCGTCACGTTCTACGGCGCCTACGGGCGCGGGGGCGCGCCGAGGGGTGGTGGAGGCGTGGGGTCCGGGCGCGGTGGTGAGCCGGGCGGATCGGGTGAGCCGGGCGGATCAGGCGGTCCGCCTGGCCGTGCGCTCGGTGTCGGGCCCGGTGGTGAGTCGGCCGCGGTGCCGATTGCGGCGCTGATCCGGCTGCTGGGGGCCGTGGACGTGGACCCGCCGTCCGTGCGCTCCGCCGTCTCGCGGCTCAAGCGCCGTGGGCTGCTGGCCTCCGCGCGCACCGCGAGCGGCGCTGCCGGGTACGCACTCTCCGACGCCGCGCGGCAGTTGCTCGACGACGGGGACCGGCGCATCTACGACCCGCCGGCCGTGCGGCTGGACGACGGGTGGGTGCTGGCCGTGTTCTCCGTGCCGGAGCAGGAGCGGCACAAGCGCCATCTGCTGCGCTCGCGGCTGGCGCGGCTCGGTTTCGGCACGGCCGCGCCCGGGGTGTGGATCGCGCCCGCGCATCTGCTGGAGGAGTCGCGGCACACTCTGGAGCGGCTCGAACTCGCCGACTACGTGGACCTGTTCACGGGTACGCACGCCGGGTTCGAGGCGACGGGACGGTCGGTCGCGCGGTGGTGGGACCTGGACGGGATCGCGAAGCTGCACCGGGAGTTCCTGGAGACGCACGAGCCGATGCTGCGGCGGTGGTCGAGGCGGCGGGCGGCGTCCCGCACGGACCCGGCCGAGGCCTACCGCGACCACCTCCTGATGCTGGACTCCTGGCGCCACATCCCGTACGCGGACCCGGGCCTCCCGGCGGCCCTCCTGCCGGAGGACTGGCCGGGGGGCCGCAGCGCGAAGGTCTTCGGCGAGTTGCGCGGGCGATTGCGGGAAATGGGGGCGGAGTTCACGGCGGGCGTGCTGACCGGCGGGAACTAGCGCCCCCCATGGGTACGGCACCGCGCCGTGGGGTACGGCACCGGAGCCCCCGGGTGTGTTCCGCCAGGGCCCTTATGAGGTGGTCGCCGGGTGAGGGTTGCCGAGGTAGGGGAAGCGGTCCAGGGTGTCGGTGTGCGGCGTCAGACCGGTGGGCGGCGCCTCGTTCTTGGTGAGGAACGCGACGCGGATGTCGATGACGTCCTCCGTGAACGTCCGGCCGTTGGGGTACGCGGCGGGCTTGGCGGGGTCGAAGTGCAGCACGTCCGGCAGGATGCGGTGCTCGTCGAGCGCGGCGATCGCCTCCTCGGGCGTGTAGCCGCCCGTGTGGCCCAGCAGGTGGACGAACTGGTCCGTCCACCTGGTCCGGTCGTTGACCGGCTCGCTGGCGTTGTACTCCTCCTTCGTCTCGTCGGTGTTGAAGAAGCTGCTCACCGACGGGTGTCCGGCCCGGTCCGCGTGGATGAGTTCGCCGTCGCGCCGGACGCTGCACCGACCCCAGATGTGCAACTCAGGCTTGGGTGCCAGCTCCACTGTCGGCAGTTCGATGGCCATGGAGAACACGTTGGCCGTGGTGTTGGAGTCGACGCCGGTCCACGGGGACCGCCCGTCCAGATGCGGCGCGGTGAAATTCCGGTTGCCGCTGGTGTCGAACAGGTTCTTGATGCCGTCGAAGTCGAAGAAGAAGGCGTCGCTGCGGCTGCCAGCGGCCACCTCGTAGTCCCCGCTCCTGACCACCTCGGCCTGAGGGCCGAAGGAGACGGCGGCGTCCGACACGATCTTGGTGCCGACCGCCTCCGAGCTGCGGGATTCGGTACCGGTTGCCATGAGGACGCTGTAGGTCTGGGTGCCGTCGGCCGCCGGCGGGCTGAAGACCCAGCTGAAGGCGATGTCTGTCAGGTAGTCGCCGTCGTTGTCGATGTTCAGTCGGTATACGGCGTCGGGGTGCAGGGCGTCAGCGTTGGGATTGGCGTTGAGGATGAGAACGGTCCTGCTCGGGTCGCCGGGGGCTGCGAAGGCGTAGAGGTCGCACAGGTCGAGGCGCTGGTCACCGAGCGGCGGCCCCAGGCTGAGGCCGGTGAAGTGATTGGACATATCGGGCTCTTCCTCTGTTCGCTCGCTGGAAACCGCCACGGCCGTTCCGCGGTTCGTGAAGTACCGGGCGGTGCGGCCACGCTAGCCCGGCGCGCCAGTCCGGCCGGCGATAGGGAAATTGCCGCTGCCAAACGCCCCTCGAATGGGTCACCGGCACAACCCGGCTGTGCGCAAAGCGGCGTCGCCGGGCGCGAGTCAGTTCAGGGTCAGGCGTGGTCTGGCCGCGTCCGCGCGGCCCGTCGGGGGGCGGCGGCTGCCCGCCCGGTAAGGGGGCGGCC
>NZ_LIQY01000599.1 GCF_001418495.1 Streptomyces pathocidini
TCGCCGACATCACCAGGGTCGCGCCCAACGTACGGGAGCCGCGGCCCCAACAGGCCGCCTCCACTGGCACGTTCACCACCGAGTGCGGGGTCAACGAGAACCGGAAGCTCAACTCGGACAACGTCATCGCCGCCCCGGGGGTGAGCAATGGCGCCCACCACATGCACGACTATGTCGGCAACCAGGACACCACCGCGTTCTCGACCGACGACAGCCTCGCGGCCGGGGCGACGAGCTGCGAGAACCAGCAGGACCGGTCCACGTACTACTGGCCGGTGCTGCGGCTGCGCAACGGCCAGAACGAGCGGGACGCGAACGCGCCCGGCGGCGGGCGGGACGGCAACGTCGGGGAGATTCAGCAGCCTTCGGAGGTGACGCTCCGGTTCCGGGGCAGCCCGGTGGGCGAGGTGGTGGAAATGCCGCGGTTTCTGCGGATCATCACCGGGGACGCGAAGGCGCTCACCAACGGCGACGCGAACGCCAACGCGTCGTGGAGCTGCACCGGGTTCGAGGACCGGCAGCTGCGGGACAAGTACCCGCTCTGCCCCCTGGGCAGCCGGGTGGTGCGCACGTTCACGTTCCAGAGCTGCTGGGACGGGCAGAACACGGACAGCGCGAACCACCGTACGCATGTCGACTTCGCCAACGAGGACGGCTCCTGCGACGAGGGGTTCCGGGCCATCCCGCAGCTGGTCCAGCGGGTCGTCTACGACCTTCCCCCGGGCCTCGGCTTCGCCGTCGACTCCTTCCCGGAACAACTCCACAAGCCCGTCACCGACCACGGCGACTTCATCAACGTCTTCTCGGAACGGCTGATGAGGAAGGCGGTGGACTGCATCAACGGGGGCGAGAACTGCCGGTAGGCCGTGCGGCCGGCGGGACCGGGGTGCGTCGCGCCCGGCACCGCGGCCCGGCCCTCCGGCTCGACGCCGTCGCGGCGGGCCGGCTCGGTACCGTCGCGGCGGGAGGGTCTCGCCGCGACGGCGTCCGCCCGAGGCCGTCGGCGAACACCCGCACGGGCCACGCGCCCGCCCGCGGCCGGTCGGCTCGGCAGGTTCGGCGCCGTCGGACCGAACGCTGTGGCGCTTCACCATCGCGGTGGAACATCTCTCGCCGCGACGGCGCCCGAGCCCGAGGCCGTCAGAAGCGCCTCCGGGCCAGCGCCCGGGCCCATGTCCGCGCGACATCGCCGTCGCGGTGAAGAATCCCTCCGCCGCGACGGCGGGCAACCCCCGGCGGTGGAGCTCGGCGGTGCCGAACGGCCTGCGCCCGGGCCGCGTTCGGCTCGCCGGTGGACTGCGCTCAGCCGCCGTGGTGGCCGCCACCGCGGTCGCTTCCGCGGTGCCCGCCGCCACCGTGGCCGCTCGCCCGGTGCTCGCCGTGGCCGCCGTGCGGGCCCTGTGCGGATTCCAGTTCGCCGCCCAGGCGGAACCGCAGCGTCCGCAGCACCTCGGTGTCGCCCACCGCGACCCATCGGCGCCCCACCAGATACGAGCCGCCGTACGCCTGCGCCTCGCGCAGCCACCGCTGCTGGCCCTGGTGGGTGGCGAACGTCGCCAGGACGTAGCGGCCCGCGCCCGTGCGGCAGGCACCCTGGCGCAACTCGGCCGCGTCGATCTGGAGGTTCGGCTCGCAGGAGGTCCTGGCCGCCAGCTGCTCCACGGTCCCGGTGACGGGGGCGCTCGGCGCCGCCTCGGCACCACCGCGGTCGCGCCCGCTTCCCCCGCACCCGACCGCCATCAGCCCGGCAACGGCGAAGACAGCCCCTCGTACAACCGCCCGCACGGTCACCCGCACAACCACCCGCCCATACCCATGCATCGCAGACCTCTCGCAGGGAACCACCCTCTCCCGTACGGGAACGGTCGCCGGATGACTCAACCGTGCGCGGGCGCGCGCCCCGTTGCCCGCCCCAATTCCCCTCATTAACGTGCACTTCGCACACACTCGACGCCGCACAGTGACCCCCGTGGATGAGGAGCGCACGTGACCGGACCACACCGCCGTGACGTGGCCAGACGAGCGCTGCTCGGGACCGCGGGAGCGCTCGGCGCCGCGGCCCTCGGCGGCCACGGCCCAAGCAGAGCGGCCGCGCAGGACGCCGAACCCGCCGCCGGGAAAGCCGGGACAGCCGGCCAGGCCGGGAAGGCCGCGGACACCGCCCCGGCGCAGGCCGCGCTGGGGCGTCTGCTGCCCGGCCACGCCGGCCAGTTCACCCTCACCCGCCTCCTCAGGACCCCCGAGGACCGGCGCGACCGCTTCCGCGTCTCCGGCACCACCGGCCGGGTCCAGGTGGCCGGTACGACGCCCGCCACGCTGCTCGCGGGCGTGCACTGGTACCTCAAGTACGTCTGCGGGGCGCACATCTCCTGGGCGGGCACCCAGCTGAACCTCCCGCGCCGCCTCCCTGCCCCCGCACGCCCCCTGGAGCGCTTCGCGACGGTCCCCCACCGCTTCGCGTTCAACGACACCCACGACGGCTACACCGCCCCGTACGCCGACTGGCCGCGCTGGGAACGGCTGATCGACGTGATGGCGCTGCACGGCTTCAACGAACTGCTGGTCACCCCGGGCCAGGAGGCCGTCTACCACCGGCTGCTCCAGGACTTCGGCTACGACGACGCCGAGGCGCGCGCCTGGCTGCCCGCGCCCTCGCACCAGCCGTGGTGGCTGCTGCAGAACATGAGCGCGTACGGCGGTCCGGTGAGCCCCGAACTCCTCGCCAAGCGGGCCGACTTGGGGCGCCGCATCGCGGACCGGATGCGCGAGCTCGGCATGGCCCCGGTGCTCCCCGGCTACTTCGGGACGGTCCCGGAGGGGTTCGCGGACCGCAACGAGGGGGCCCGTACGGTCCCGCAGGGCCGGTGGTCGGGGCTGCGGCGGCCGGACTGGCTCGACCCGCGGACGGGCGTGTTCCGCGCGGTGGCCGCGGCCTTCTACCGGCACCAGGAAGAGCTGTTCGGCCCGGCACGCCACTTCAAGATGGACCTGCTGCACGAGGGCGGCGACCCCGGCGACGTGCCGGTGCCCGAGGCCGCCCGCGCCGTCGAGCGGGCGCTGCGGACCGCCCGGCCCGGCGCGACCTGGGTGATCCTCGGCTGGCAGGAGAACCCGCGCCGCGATCTGCTCGACGCGCTCGACAAGGAGCGCACGCTCGTCGTGGACGGGCTGTCGGACCTGGAGGCGGTGACCGACCGCGAGAAGGACTGGGGCGGGGTGCCGTACGCGTTCGGCACGATCCCCAACTTCGGCGGGCGGACGACCATCGGCGCCAAGACCCACATGTGGGCGGACCGGTTCACCGCCTGGCGGGACAAGCCGGGCAGCGGGCTGGTCGGCACCGCGTACATGCCGGAGGCCGTCGAGCGCGACCCGGCGGCGCTGGAGCTGTTCAGCGAACTGCCCTGGCGGCGCACGGCGGTGGACCGCGCGGCCTGGTTCGACGGCTACGCCGACCTCCGCTATGGCGGCGAGGACCGGCACGCACGCGAGGCGTTCGCGGCGCTGCGCGCGAGCGCGTACGAGATCAGCAGCAAGGACGGCCGCCCGCACGACTCGATCTTCGCGGCCCGCCCGAGCCTGACGGCCGCTTCCGGCACGCACTACGCGACCCACATCCCGGCGTTCGACTCGGCCCGCTTCGATGCCGCGTTCGCCGCGCTGCTGGGCGTACGGGAAGGGCTGCGCGGCTCGGACGCTTACCGCTACGACCTCACCGACGCGGCCCGGCAGGCGCTCGCCAACCGCTCGTGGCAGCTACTGCCCCAACTGCGCACGGCGTACGCGCGCAAGGATCTGGACACTTTCCGCGCCCTGGCCCGGCTGTGGCTGAAACTGATGCGGCTGAGCGAGGAGATGACCGGCGCGCACCGCATGTTCCTGCTCGGTCCGTGGCTGGAAGACGCCCGCCGGATGGCGACCGGCGAGGAGGAGGCGGCTCGGCTGGAACGGACGGCGCGGGTGCTGGTGACCACCTGGGCGGACCGGGCGACGGCGGACGGCGGGCGGCTGGCCAACTACGCCAACCGCGACTGGCACGGCCTGATCGGCTCCTTCCACCTGCCCCAATGGCAGGCGTTCCTGGACGAGTCGGCGGACGCGCTGGCGGCGGGGCGCGAGCCGAAGGCGTTCGACTGGTACGCGGTGGAGGAGCCGTGGACGCGGCAGCACGGGCCGGGGGCGTTCCCGCTGCGGGCGACGGCCGACGCCTACCGGACGGCGCAGCGGGTGCGGGACGTGCTGGCGCGGGCGCCGTACCAGGGTGCGGTTTCGGTCACGGCGGAGCCGCCCGCTCTCGAGCCGGGGGGCACGGCGCGGGTGGCGGCGGAGTTCCGCAACGTGAACGGCCTCGCGGGGACGGGACGGGTCGACTTCACGCTGTCGTTCGGATCCTCCCCCGGCGGGCCCGGCGGCCCCGGCGCGGAGGCCGAGCCGGAGGGCGCGGAGTCGCTGCGGCGGGTGGCGGCGGGCGGCACGGGCACGGTGCGGTGGCGGGTCCGTGCCGGGGCCGAGCCGCTGGACCGGCCGCTGCGCCCGCTGCCGTACGAACTGGCCACGGAGTACGGGCCGGAGGGCGGGGACCGGGTCCGGGTGGTGCGGCCCGGCACGCTGTTCGTGGCGGGCCCCCTGGCGGACGACTGGCGGACGGTCACCAACAACGCGGCGGTTTTCGGCCAGTTGGACGACCGCATCGCGATCAACGGCGCAGGCGCCGACCTCTGGAAGGGAACCTCCGAGTTCGCAGCGGTGTATGTAAAGCAGAGATTGGGAGGTGATACGACAGCAACGGTCCGGGTGGACGCGCAGGAGACGACAGGGGCGTGGGCGCGCGCGGGCATCGTGGTGCGGGACAGCCTGTCCGCACCCGGGAACGGGCCCGGCTTCCTGAACCTCTCGGTGACACCGGGAAACGGGGTGGTGCTGACCCATGACGCGAACGGAGACGGCACGCTCGACACCTACGCGCGGCTGGCGGGGGTGCGGGCGCCGGTGCTGCTGCGGCTGACGAGGGAGGCCGGCTCCCCCGTGTACCGCGGCGACTGCTCGACGGACGGCGGCGTGAACTGGCGCCCGGTGGGCACGGCCACGCTCCCGGCCGCGGCCGACCGCCAGGACGTGGGCCTCTTCATGACGGCCACGAACGGCGGCAACGGGGCACGCGGCACAGCCGAGTTCAGCGGCTGGCGCCTGACCGAGGGGACGGGAGCGTGAGG
>NZ_LIQY01000006.1 GCF_001418495.1 Streptomyces pathocidini
GTCCGGGCCGGGTCCGGGGCCGGGTCCGGGCCGGGTCCGAGGCCGGTCCGGGCCGAGTCCGAGGCCGGTCCGGGCCGGGTCCGGGGCTGCCGGCTCGGACTCGGCCCATCGGCGGCCCGATCGGCGGCCGGATCGACGGTCAGTTCCCGAGGTCGCGGAGGTATCGCGCGAACTTCTCCAGGCCGTCGATGTTGCGCGGGCCGCTGATGCCCTCGTTGTAGTCGAGGACAAAGAAGTTGTTCTTCCGCACGGCGGGCAGCTCCTTGGTGTGGGGGGACTTCCTCAGGAAGTCGATCTTCTTCTGGGCGGGTTGGTCGCCGTAGTCGAGAACGATGACGACCTCGGGTTCGGCCTCGGCGACCGCCTCCCAGTTGACCTGGGTCCACCGCTGGTCGAGGCCGTCAAAGACGTTCCGGCCGCCGGCGGACTTGATGATGTCGTTCGGCGGGACCTGGTTGCCCGCGGTGAACGGCCGGTCGGTGCCCGAGTCGTAGAGGAAGACGGGCGGCGGGTCGCCCTTGGGGGCCTTCTCCTCGACGGCCGCCACGCGCTTCTTCAGCGCGCCGACGACCTCGTCCGCCCGGTCCTCGACCTTGAAGATCTTCCCGAGCCGTTCGAGGTCGGTGTAGAGGGCCTCGAACGGGGTGACCTTCTCCGGGTACTTGGGGTAGTTGAAGCAGCTCTCGGTGTGCATGAAGCTCTGGATCCCGAGCCTGTCCAGGATCTCGGGGGTGATCCCCCGCTCGTCCTTGAAGCCGGAGTTCCAGCCGGCCACCACGAAGTCGGATTTGGCCGCCACGACGAGCTCCTTGTTGAGGAGGTCGTCACTCAACATCTTGACCTTGGCGTACTCCGACGCCCACGGGGACTCCTCCACGGGCGGGTTCGCGGGCGGCATCACATAGCCGTGCACGCGGTCGGTCAGGCCCAGGCTGAACAGCTTGTCGGCGCTCCCGCCCTCGTAGGCGACGGCCCGCTCGGGGGTCGTGTACTGGACCGGCTCACCGCACCGGTCGACGGTGACCTTGCCGGCCTCGGCGTCCGGCTCGGCCTCGGCGCCGCAGCCGCCGAGCAGCAGGGCGGCGGCGAGCGCCGACCCGAGGGCGGTGCTCCGGCGGGCGGAGCGGGGGAATCCGGTGATGGGCATGGTGCGATACGGCCTTTCACAGAGGGGAGTTGAGCGAGTAGAGCAGTTGGGGGTGCCCCGTCAGCGGGTGGGCGACGACGCTGGCCTTGACGCCGAAGACCTCGTCCACCAGCTCCGTGGTGAGCACCTCCCCGGTCGTCCCGGAGGCCACCAGGCGGCCTCGGGAGAGCACCCCGAGGCGGTCGCAGGCCGCCGCGGCGAGGTTGAGGTCGTGCAGGACGACCAGGACGGTGAGCCCCGAGTCCCGTAGCAGCGAGAGCAGTTCGACCTGGTGGCGTACGTCCAGGTGGTTGGTCGGCTCGTCGAGGACCAGGATCCTCGGTTCCTGTACGAGCGCCCTGGCCAGCAGGACGCGCCGGCGCTCCCCGCCCGACAGGGTGAGGACCCCGCGCCGGGCGAGGTGGCGGATGTCGAGCCGGTCCATCGCCCGCTCGCACAGCTCCTGTTCCCGGCCGCTGAGGGCGTGGTTGCCCCGCAGGTGGGGGGTGCGGCCGAGCGCGACGACCTCCTCGACCGTGAAGTCGAGGTCGACGGCGCCGTCCTGGGTCATGGCGGCGACCAGTTGGGCGCTGCGCCGCATCGTCAGCCGGTCGAGGTCCTCCTCCCCCACCCGGACGGTGCCGGAGCTGGGCCGGAGCGCGCGGTACACGCACCGCAGCGCCGTCGACTTGCCGCTGCCGTTGGGGCCGATCAGGCCCACGACCTGTCCGCTCGGCACCGTCAGGGACAGTTCGCGTACGAGGCTCCTGCCGTCGGTGACCACCGAGAGCCCGTCGAGGGTCAGTTCCATCTCAACGGCCTCCGAACAGGTAGCCCTTGCGCCGCATGAGGGCGATGAACACCGGTACGCCGACGAGCGCGGTGATGGCGCCGAGCGGCAGTTCGCGCGGGGCCACCAGGGTCCGGGACGCCAGGTCGACCCAGACCATGAAGACCGCCCCGGTGAGCGGGGCGACGGCCAGCACGCGCGCGTGGGTGGCGCCG
This sequence comes from Streptomyces pathocidini, assembly GCF_001418495.1. Classification (GTDB taxonomy): domain Bacteria; phylum Actinomycetota; class Actinomycetes; order Streptomycetales; family Streptomycetaceae; genus Streptomyces; species Streptomyces pathocidini. The sequence continues at coordinate 2,132 of NZ_LIQY01000006.1, forward strand.
GCCACCATGCGGACGAGATGGGGCATCACCAGGCCGACGAAGGCGATGGCGCCGCTGACGGCGACCATGACGCCGGTGACGAGCGAGACGAGGACGAGCAGCCCCTTGCGGTGCCGGTCGGGGCTGACGCCCAGGCTCGCGGCGGTCTCGTCGCCGAGTGCCAGGACGTCGAGGGCCCGGCTGTACCGGTGGAGCACGGCGAGTCCCAGCAGGACGGCGGCGGCCACGGCGGGCAGCGCGCCCCAGGTGGCGGCGCCGAAGCTGCCCATCGTCCAGTACAGGACCATGCTGGTCGCCTCGCTGTCCGGGGCGAGGTAGATGATCACGCTCATCAGGGCCTGGAACCCCAACGACATGGCCACGCCGGTCAGCACGAGGCGCAGCGGGGAGAGCGCCCCGCGGCCGGCGGAGGCGGCGTAGACGAGGAGCGAGGCGGCCAGGGCGCCGAGGAAGGCCCCGGCGGACACCGCGTGGATCCCCAGCGCCGCCAGCCCGCCCGTGACCGTGACGCCGACCGCGCCGACGGAGGCGCCCGAGGAGACACCGAGGACGAAGGGGTCGGCAAGGGCGTTGCGGACCATGGCCTGGATGGCGACGCCGATGGCGCTCAGCCCGGCCCCGACGAGCGCCGCCAGCAGCACGCGCGGGGTGCGGATCTGCCAGACGATCTGATATGCCGTCACTTCGTCGGCCGCGATGCGCCCGCCGCTCAGGGCCGCCCACAGGTAGCGGGCGGTCTCCCCCGGCGTGACCACGGCGGACCCGAGTCCGATGGCCACGACGGCGGAGACGAGGAGAGCCGCGAGCAGCGCGGCACAGGTGACCGCCAGGCCCGTACGGGAGGTGAGCCGGTCCTTTTGCACGCGCCCGGCGGGTTCTCGGTTCGCGCCGCTCAGGGCGGATTGCACGGTGGTGGTCACGTCGACCGGCCCCGATCCCGCTCCGTGCCCGTGCGGGAGACCAGGAGGGCGGCGCCCAGCGCCACGGCGACCAGGGCGCCGAACGCGGCGGCGGCGCCCGGGTATCCGGCGAGGCCGAGGCCCGCGCCGCCCAGCGCAGCACCGGCGAAGACGCCGAGGCTCTGGCCCGCCGAGTTGAGGCTCAGCGCGGCGCCCCGCAGCGACCCGCAACGCCGTACGAGCAGGCTGACGGCGCAGGCCGCGACGACCGCGTGGGCGGCCGCGTGCAGCGAGGTCATCGCGAGGGCGAGCGGCAGCCAGTGCGTGAAGTAGAAGCCCACGACCGAGACCAGCGCCGCCAACAGGCCGATGCCCAGCAGGCGTTCGGTCCCGATCCGGGATCGGGCGGAGTTGGTGACCCGGCCGGTGAACAGGTTGCTGACGAAGAACGAGGCGCCGCTCAGCGTCCACACCAGCGAGAAGGGGCCGGGGCCGAGCTCGAAGCGGTCGTCGTAGTAGGCCGCCAGATAGGCGAGGTAGCCCATGAAGACCGCGGTGCGCAGGAAGGAGATCAGTAGCAGCGGCACCGCGCCGCGTACGGCGGCCAGGGCCTTGAACGAGGCGAGGTAGCCCGGGCGTTGGCCGTCCGCGGCCCCTCCCCCACCGCCCTTCCTGCCGCGCGCCAGGAAGACGGCGGCGAGCGGCAGCGCGAGGGCGGTGACGGCGAGCAGGTCGCCCTCCCAGCCCCACAGCAGCGCGGGCAGCGCGACGAGCGGGGCCGCGAGCATGGCCGTCATGGAGGTCGTCGCGGTGACGAGCGTGGCGGCGCGCCCCGCGGCCTTGCCGCTGCCGAAGCGGTCGGCGGCGGCCGCGGTGAGGGCCGGGTTGAGTACGGCCGTGCTCGCGCCGGCCAGCAGGCAGAAGGTGGCGAGCAGCAGGAGCTCCCCGCCGGCGCCCAGGGCGGCCGAGGCGCCGAGGGCGAGCAGGCCGCCCGCGGCCGCCCACTCCTTGCGCACCCGGTCGATGAGGGGGGCCAGCGCGGTGCCCACGGCCAGGGCGGCCAGGCCGCCGAGGCCGCGGAGTCCGCCCATCGCGGCGACGCTGCTGCCCGCCTCCTCGGCGATCGGCACCAGGTAGGTGCTGAAGACGGTGAACGGCAGCAGGCCGACCGCGGAGGCCAGCAGGACGGGCCACAGGGCACGGGCCATCCTCAGGTCGCCCGGCAGCTCCTCTATTTCGGGGGCCGCGGCGCTGTCCTTGGCGTCGATGCTCACTCCTCCTCCCCGGCCACCGGGCCCGGACGGCCGGTCCGGTAGCGGTACATGACGGTCTCGTCGGCGCTGAACTGCGAGAAGGGGAACGGTTCCGCGTTGAGGGCGGTGACCCCGGCGGGCAGGAACGCGCGGGCGACCGCGCTGCCCGACTGCGCGTACACGACCAGGGGTACGCCCTGCTCCCGGCAGTGTTCGAGGATGAGGTCGAAGGTGCCGTTGCTCAGGGTCATGCCGGTCGCCACGACGGCGTCGGCCTCCTTGAGGACCTCGGTCATGTCGTCGGTGACCGGTTCGCCCCACGCGGTGGTGCGCAGGTTCAGGTCGCAGGGCAGGCAGACACCGCCCCGGTCGTGGATGGCCGCGACCAGCGGGTTGACGACGCCGATGAGCGCCACCGCGGCGCCCGGTTCGATGTCGAGCAGCCCGGCGATGCTCGCGTCGCGGGCGGCGGCGCGGACCTCCGGCGTGCCGGCGGGCAGCGTGACCGGCTCGGCCTCGGTCGCTTCGCGGTGCGGCCGGACCTGGGAGAGGTACGCGTCGAGCGCGGCGACGCGGACCGGGGCCGACGCGTCGCGCAGCAGCGTGTCGAGGGAGTGGCCGGAGGCGTTCTCGCAGAAGTCGGGGGCGAGTTCACCGGCCTCGAAGGAGCAGGCGCCGAAGGAGTGGCCGGCACGGAGTACGAGGTAGTGGTTGTGGTAGGTGACCTGGGCCTCGGCCAGCCGGGTGGTGTGGTAGAGCCAGAACGCGCTGGTGACGGCCAGGTCCTTCGGATCGGGGCCGTAGGCGCCCGACAGCACGGCATCGGTCAGTTCGGCGACCGTCTGGGGCGTGGGGTGCGGCATGTGGGTGTCTCTCGTGGTTGTGGTGGGTGGTGCGGCAGTCATGGGGATCGGTCAACTCCTGCTTGTTGAGGAGCAGTTGACAAGATTCAGGCGGCGCGAGGTGGCGGGCGGTGGTGTTGGTGGAGCCGCCCCGGGGTGAAGTCGACCCGGGTGGCGGTCTCGGCTCAGGCCGCGCGTGAGGCGGCGAGCCCGGGCCAGGACGTGGCCGACCAGGGGTGCCTCAACTCGTCGAGCGAGGTGATGTCGTGCGGCTCCAGAGCGTCGAAGTCCTGCGCCCGCGCGTGCTCGGCGTAGGCGCTCTCGACGTAGCGGTGGCCCGTGTCGGCCGCGATGAAGACGTGGGTGCGGGAGTCGTCCCCGCGGCGCTCCCAGTGGGTGGCCAGGTAGGCCGCGCCGGTCGACAGGCCCGCGAAGATCCCGCTGTCCCGCAGGAGTCGGACGGCACCGGAGAGGGCGCAGTCGAAGTTGACCCAGTGGATCCGGTCGTAGAGCTCGTGGCGGACGTTCCCGAACGCGATGGCGCTGCCGATCCCGGCGATGATCATGTCCGGGTCCGAGACGTGCTCCGAGCCGAAGGTGACGCTGCCGAAGGGCTGTACACCGACGAGCGAGACGTCGCGGCCCGCCTCCCGCAGGTAGGTGGCGATGGCGCCGGTCGAGGCGCCGGAGCCCACTCCGCCCACCAACGCCAGCGGCCCGCCGGGGACTTCGCGGGCGATCTCCTCGGCGACATCGCGGTAGCCGAGGTAGTGGATGCCGTCGTGGTACTGGCGCATCCAGTGGTACGAGGGGTTCTCCGCCAGGATCTCGGCGATCCGCCGCACCCGCAGCTCCTGGTCCAGGCGCAGGTTCTTCGACGGCCGCACCTGTTCGAGCGTGACGCCGAGGATCTCCAGCTGGACCTTCAGGGTCCGGTCCACGGTCGTGGATCCCACGATGTGGCAGTTCAGCCCGTAGCGGTGGCAGGCGAGCGCCAGCGCCTGCGCGTAGATGCCGCTCGAACTGTCGATGAGGGTGTCGCCCCGCTCGACCGCCCCGGTCTCCAGCAGGTGCCGGACCGCGCCCAGCGCGGAGTAGACCTTCATGGTCTCGAACCGCAGGCAGGCCAGGCCCGGTTGGAGGGATATGAGATCGGGTCTCTTGATGGCCTCTGCTACGTGCGCGTGCATGCCGTCTCCTCGTTCCGGGGGTATGGGCGGCAACCCGAGGCCAGAGCATCACATTAAATGAAAATGATTGTCAACACCGATAGGCTGTGCTTCGATCGGCACGACGAGTTCGGCGATGACCGGACGACATGCCGTTGGCGGGATGCCATGGCCGATGGCCGGAAGACACGGAGAGGAGTGCCATGAAGCTGTCCCAGGAGGTTCTGCCGCGCACTCGCGCGCCCGGACGGGGACCAGTGGGCACCGGAATGGGCACCGCCTTCGGGACGTTCGGCGAGCTGCTCCAGGGCGTACTGCCCGAGGAGGACGGGGACTTCCTGGTGACGCTCCCCGTCGCCCGGTGGACGAGAGCCACGTTCCGGCCGGATCCGGACGCGGCCGACGTGGTGGTCCGGCCGGCCCGCAAGCGGAAGGCGCGGCGGCTCGCGCGCATGATCCTCGACGAGGCCCGGTGGCCGGCGGGAGGGCTGCTGACCGTCAACAGCCTGATTCCGGAAGGCAAGGGGCTGGCCAGCTCCTCCGCCGATCTGGTCGCCACCGCGCGGGCGGTGGGGCACGCCCTCGGCCTCAAGATGCCGGCCTCCCGGATCGAAGGGCTCCTGGCGCGCATCGAGCCCACCGACGGCGTCCTCTACCCGGGCATCGTCGCCTTCCACCACCGCACCGTCCGACTGCGGGCCGTCCTCGGCTCGCTCCCGGCGATGGCGGTGGTGGGAATCGACGAGGGCGGGGCCGTCGACACGATCGACTTCAACCGCGCCCCCAAGCCGTTCACGACCGCCGACCGCGCCGAATACGCCCGCCTGCTCGACCGGCTGGCGGGCGCCGTACGCCGCCGCGACCTCGCGGAGGTGGGCGGGATCGCGACCCGCAGCGCGCTGATGAACCAGCCCCTGCGGCACAAGCGGTCCCTGGAGCCGATGCGGGACATCTGCCGCGAGGTCGGCGGGTTGGGCATCGCGGTGGGCCACAGCGGTACGACCCTGGGCGTGCTGCTGGACACTGCGGACCCCGCGTACACCCACCGCGCCACCGCGGCGGCGCAGGCGTGCACGGAGCTGGCGGGCAGCGTGGCGGTCTACCGGACGCTCAGCTTCCCGGACTCCGCCCCGACCCGGACCACGCCGGGAACTCCCCGGCCGGAGAGGCTGCCGACGACGCGGTGGGAGAGTCCCCGAGTCCGGCCTCGGGGAACCACGGCCGCGTGGTCGTGGTGATGCGGAATCCTCGCGGCGCGCGGGAGTCCTCGCCGCGTGCGGTGTGCGCGGTGTGCGCGGTACGGGCGGTACGGGCGGTACGGGCGGTACGGGCGGTACGGGCTGGCCGCGGGGCTGCGTTCGCCGTGGGCGCAGTAGCCGCGCCGCCGCGACGGCGGCGGTGGCGAGGTCCGCACGTACCGCGGGGGCGGCGTCCGCCGTGGACGCCGCCCCCCGCGGGTTGCGCGCAGCTACTGCCAGACGCGGATGTAGTCCACGTAGACGGTGGAGTTGGCGTCCAGCGGCGCGTTCTGCACGTCGCCGTCGGCGAATGCCAGGATCTCGTGCGAAAGGATCGGGAACTCCTGGACCTGGCTGATGAGGTTGGGGTCGGTGATGGTGCGGACCTGGGTCCCGTCGTAGAAGAACTTCAGCGCGGTCGGGGTCCATTCGAGCTTGTACGTGTGGTACCAGGTGCTGTGCAGACCGGGGGCGCTGACGTTGGCGGTGTTGGACTGGTGGTCCGCGCCGTAGCCGTCGTAGTGGACGGTGACCGGGTAGTTGTCGGCCTGGTGGGCGCCCTCGAAGACGTCGATCTCGGCGCCGTCGCGGGCCGAGCCGTCCACGTGGCCCTGGTTGGCGGACTGGAGCCAGAACGCCGCCAGATGGCCGTTGGTCTGGTACGGGGTGTGGATGCGGGCCTCGAAGCTGCCGTGCGTGAACTCGTGCTTGCCCTGGCTGTCGATGCGGCCGCCCGAGTACTCGCTGGTGCTGTTCTTCCTGAGGTCGATGGCGAGGGCGCCGTTGCCGTCGGTCCGGACGTTCGCGGCCCGGTACCACCAGGTGATGCCGCTGTGCGAGCCGCGGTTCTGCTCGCGGATGGACCACTTCGAGGTGTCGATGGCGGTGCCGTCGAACTCGTCGCTCCACACCAGCGCCTTGGTGCCGTTCTCGCCGTAGGGCTGGACTCCGGCGGGCGTGGCAGGGTCGATCATCGACGAAGCGGCGGGCTCGGCGTGCGCGGGGCCCGTGGTGAGCAGTGCGGCGAGGGCCATGACCGCGGCGGTGGCGGCGAGTGGGCGGGTGCGGTGGGGGGAGGTCCGGGGTGCTCGTGCGGTCGGCTGCATGGGGATTCTCCTGACGGCGTTGTCCGGAGAGCCGCGACGTGCGGCTCCTTACATGCCCATGACACGACCGCAAGTGCGGTCGCCCGTGGGGGATGTGCCCGGCCGGGCCCGCGGTTCGGGAGGGGCGGGCCCGGCCGGAGATCTCGGCCGGGTGTGACCTGGGCGGCCCGGTCACCCAGCGGCTTCGTACTCCTTGGCCAGTTCCTCGGCGGCCTTCGCGCCGCCCTTGCTCCGCCACTCCTTGACGACACCGCCCCAGTCGGAGAGCGGGCGCTTGCCGGTGACGACGGCGTTGATGGCGTCGGCGCGCAGCTTGTCGAGGGTGGTGGCCTTGGTGGACCAGGTCGCCGAGCGCAACCCGAGGGCGGGGTTGGCGATGCCGGTGGGCACGATGTCCTGCTGCCAGGCATGGTGCCGCTTGATGACCTCGGTGTCGCCGTCGAAGCCGTAGGGGTAGATGACCTGCGGTGCGGCGCCGATCGTCTTGACCGCGAGGGTGTTGGTGTTCTCCCCCGCGAGGCTGAGTTCGGTCGGCTCGGGGGCGCCTCCGGGGCCGCGCTCGAAGTGGGTGCCCTCGACGCCGAAGTTGATCAGCTCCCACTCCTTGGAGCCGAACGGCGCCGACATGAAGTCCACGACGCGCAGCAGCAGTTCGACGCGCGCCTTGGGGGCCTTCTTCAGGGCGGTGTAGCTGAAGTAGCCGTTGCCGAACCAGTGGTGGTACTCGGCGCCGTTGGCCGGGGCGTAGGGCCGGGCCACGTCCGCCGTGAACTTGTCCTTCGTCCTGCGGGCGAGGTCCTGCAACCAGACGGAGTCGGTCTTGATGGCGATCTTGCCGTTCTCCATGTCGGTGGCGGAGGTGGCGCCGTCGATGGAGAGCGCGTCGGCGCGGTAGAGCCCGTCCTTGTGCCAGGCCGCCATCTGCTCCAGCGCCGCCCGGAGTTCCTCGCTCTCCAGGGTGTGGCTGAACGCGCCGTCCTTGACCGCCCACATGTTGGACGCGCCGTGGTTGGCCGCGTGCGCGAGCCAGCCGAACTCGCCGGTGTTGGCCGCGCCGAAGGCCCACTTGCCCTTGCCGGTCAGCTGCTTGGCGCCCTTGGTGAGGTCGGCCGCCTTCAGGCCCCCGACCTCCGGCACCCAGATGCCGGCGCTCTCCAGCTGATCGCGGTTGCAGACCATCCCGATCCAGGGCAGCGGGCGCTCGATCGGGATGCCGTAGATCTTCCCCTGGATGCGGCCCATGCCCTCCCAGGAGTACGTGGGGATGTTGGCGATGTTCGGATACTTCCTGACCGCGTCGCCGGAGAGGTGCTCGGTGAGGTCGGCGCACTGGGAGAGGGCGAACCGGGCCTCGTTGGGCAGGAAGTAGCCGCCGGCGTTCATGCTGATGATGTCGGGCAGGTCGCCGCTGGCCATCATGGTGGACAGCTTGGCCACGTACTGGTCCGGCGGCACGATCGTCAGCTGGAGGTCGACGCCGAGCGCCTTGTTGAGCGCCTGGTGCAGCTTGTTCTTGGCCAGCGGCGTGGGCGGGGCGGCATAGGACATGACCACCGCGGTGACCTTCTTGCCGTCGCCCGGCCTCTCGGCCACGGCCCGCACGAGGTCCTGCGGATAGGTCAGGTAGGCGGCCTGGACGCCCGCCTTGGTGGGGGCGAGGTTCGGCTTCGGGCCGTTGAAGGGGAGGTGGGTCGGCCAAGGGGCCAGCTTCTTGCCCTTGTTGCCGATGTCCGCGCCGGTGCTCCCGCCGCCGGAGCAGCCGGTGAGGGCGGTACCCGTGGCGGTGAGGGCGGTGCCCGCTCCGATGGCCTGCAGGACGGATCTGCGCGAGATGCCTGACGTCATGGCGGTGTTCCTTGGGAGGTGAAGGCCCGGGAGAGGGCGGTGGTTCGAGGGAGAGCGGGTGCCGGCTCTTCGCAGCCGGGGTCAGCTCTTGACGGCGCCGGTGAGCACGCCCTTGGCGAAGTAGCGCTGGACGAACGGGTAGACGCACAGGATCGGGACCGTGCCGAGGACGACGACCGCCATCCGCATGGTCTGCGGGGCCTGCACCGCGAGCCCGGCCGCGGAGGCGTCGTCGGTGAGGTTCTGGCCCTGCGTCACGTACTGCCGCATGACGGTCTGCAGGGGCCACATCCCTGCGTCGTCGAGGTAGAGCACGGCGCGGAAGAAGTCGTTCCAGTAGCTGACCGCGTAGAACAGGCCGACCACGGCGATGACCGCCTTGGACAGCGGCAGCACGATGGTGAACAGCGTGCGCAGTTCGCCCGCCCCGTCCAGCCGCGCCGCCTCGTAGAGCTCCTCGGGGATGCCCTGGAAGAAGCCGCGGATCACCACCAGGTTGAAGGCGCTGATGAGTACGGGCAGTACGAGCGCCCAGTAGCTGTTGCGCAGCCCGAGGCCGTCCACGACGAGGAAGCTGGGGATCATGCCGGGCGGGAAGAGGAAGGTGAACAGGACCATCAGCATGACCGGTTTGCCGCCCACGACGCCCGGCCGGGCCAGGGCATAGGCGAGGAACACGGTGCAGACGAGGCTGGCGAGAGTGCCGAAGACGGTGACGCCCGCCGACACCAGCAGGGCGTGGGTGACCACTCCCCCGGAGAGGATCTTGTCGTAGGCCTTGAACGACCACTCCTGCGGCCAGAGCGCCCAACCGCCGTTGTCCACGACCTGCTGGTCGGGGGCGAAGCTGGTGGCGAGGACGACCCAGAAGGGGATCACGACCAGGGCGACGGTGAGGGCGAGGGCCACGGCCTTCCCGGCGCGCGTGAGGGGTTTCGGCTTCTCCATCCAGGCCGGACGCCCGGTCCGGCGCGGGGGTGGGGTCCTGCGGTCCGTACGACGCGGGGCCGGGGTCCGGCCCTCCGAACGGTCCGGGGCCGAGTCCGGCTTCCGGTCGAAGACTGCGAGGCTCATCAGCGGTACACCCCCTGCTCGCCCAGGCGGTGAGCGATCTTGTTGGCGGAGAAGACCAGGACGGCGCCCACCAGGCCCTTGAACAGCGCGGCCGCTGCGGCGAAGCCCCAGTTCCCCTGGACGATGCCCTGGTAGTACACGAAGGTGTCGATGACCTCGGCGGCGTCGGCGCCGAACGCGTCGCGCTGGAGCAGGATCTGCTCGAAGCCGACGGTCAGCACGTCCCCGAGGCGGAGGATCAGCAGCAGGACGAGCACGGCGCGGATGGACGGCAGGGTCACGTGCCAGAACCGGCGCCAGGGGCCCGCACCGTCGATTGCCGCGGCCTCGTACAGCCCGTCGTCCACGTTGTGGAGCGCGGCGAGGATGATGATGGTGCCCCAGCCGCAGTCCTTCCAGACCAGCTCGACCACCATCAGCGGCTTGAAGGCGTCCGGATTGCCGATCACATCGATCAGGTGCGCGTTGCCGTCCCCGAACAGGCCGTTCAACAGGCCCGCGCCGCCCAGCACTTGCTGGAAGAGGGCGACCACGATCACCCACGACACGAAGTGCGGCAGGTAGACGACGCTCTGCACGAACTTCCGTACGCTGCCCCGGGTGACGCTGTACAGCAGCATCGCGAGGGCCACCGGGAGCGGGAAGAAGAACACGATCTGGAGCAGGGACAGCAGCACGGTGTTGAGCGCCGCCGCCCAGAACCCGGCATCCCCCAGCAGCGCCTGGAAGTTGTCCAGACCGACCCAGGCGCTCCCGCCCACGCCGACGAACGGCACGTACTCCTTGAAGGCGATGACGTTGGCGAACATCGCCACGTAGTGGAAGACCAGGAAGTACGCGATGCCGGGTGCCATCAGGAGTACCAGGGCGCGGTCGCGGCGCAGCCGCGCGAGGTGGGTCATGCGGATTCCTCCACGTTCTTGCCGCGTGCGGGCGCTGCCCGGGGCGGAGGGAGAGTTCGGGTGAACGGAGTGTTCCGGCTCCGAGTCGGGATGCTCCTCAGGACTTCATGAGCGGTCAACCACTGGATCCCATCTCGCACAAAATCAAACATCAGCGGTAGGGTCCCGGACGCGCACACTGGAAGGGAGTTCGGAGTGCTCTTCGCACAGCGGCAGGAAGCGATCCTGCGCGCCGTACGGCTGCACGGCGCGGTCCGGGTGACCGAGATCGCCGAGCGGTTGGACGTGTCGCAGATGACGGTCCGACGGGATATCAACGTCCTGGCGGAAGGCGGTCTCGTCGCCCGCGTGCACGGCGGGGCGACGCTGCCGCGCGCCGCGCGGCAGGCGCCGGGACGGCAGCCGGTCGTGGCTCACGGCCACGGGGAGCGGTGGACCGTCGGCATGGTCGTGCCCGCCGCCTCGCACTACCACCGCGAGGTGATCCAGGGCGCCCGCTCGGCGGCGGAGTCGATGGGCGCGCGGTTGAGCCTGGGGGTCTCCTGCTACGACCTGGGCGAGGACCGGATCCAGGCGGAACGGCTGCTCGACAGCGGGGTGGACGGGCTGCTGCTCACCCCGAGCGCCCCGCTCGGTGAAGCCGGCTCGTCCTTGGAGTGGATCGCCGAACTCCCCGTCCCCGTCACGATCGTGGAGCGCCGCCGGGATCCCAGGGCCGGTCTCGACGCGCTCGACCACGTCACGTCCGACCACGAGCAGGGCGCACTGAGCGCGGCGCGCCACCTCGCGGGCCTCGGCCACCGGCGGATCGCCCTGCTCGCCACCGCGACCCCCACGACCGGCTGGCTCGCCCGCGGTCTCGACACGGCCACGGAGGTCTTCGGGCTGTCCCGCGAGGCGCCCCGGGTGCTTGACCACGTGCCCGGGGAAGCCCGCCTGCTCGGCTCCTTCCTGGACGAGGTGATCGCCTCGGAGGCCACCGCCGCGATCGTCCACACCGACGAACAGGCCGTCCTGCTGGCCGAGACGGCCCGTACCCGCGGGCTCAGGATCCCGGCGGACCTCGCCCTGGTCTCGTACGACGACGCGTTCGCCGCGCTGGCGAACGTGCCGCTGACCGCGGTGGCCCCGCCGCGACACGCGGTGGGCAGGACCGCGGCGGCGCTGCTGGTCCGGCGGTTGCGGGATGGCGCGGCCCACGTGCCGCCGCAGCAGACGCTGCTCGCCCCGCGCATCAACATCCGCGCCTCGACCACCTCCTGAGGCCCGGCGCACGGTCTCTGGACGCCGCGCGCGGGCGTCCGCTACTGTGCCGCGACGGTCGGCCGCCGCCGCATGGCGCGGCTTCTCGGCCCTCACGAAGCGTTCCGGCTTCCTCCACGGCATCGGTTCCCGGTGTCGCGCGCACGCGCGACCGGCCGTTGCCTCCACCCCTGCACCACGGAGGACCGGACATGCCTATCAGGGCACTTCACCCGCAGGACAGACGCCGCCCGGCAAGAAGGCTCGGCGGCGTGCTCGGCCGGCTCGCCGTCATAGCGGCCATGGCGCTCGGACTCACCCCCGCCACCGCGGCAACCGCGGACACCCCCACCGTGACGGTGACCGCCAAGCCGACCCCCGAGGGGACCGTCGAACTCGGCTGGACGGCCACCTCGCCCTCTTCGATCACCGGTTACGAGGTCCACCGCAGCACGGCGGGCCAGGACTTCGACCCCACGACCGCCACCCGCCTCTACCGGCTGCCGGACGTCACCGCGTACCTCGACAACACCGCCGAGGCGGGCAGCGAGCCGTGGTACCGGGTCTCGGCGATCAGCGGCGACGGCACCACCCTGGCCACCTCGGCCGGTGTCCGGGCGCAGGTCGCCGCCGCGCCCGTGGACAAGCAGCGCACGAGCGTGCTGACCGCCCTCCCCCTCGACGGCGGCATCCGGCTGTCCTGGCGGGCCGAGGCGGGCGCGGCCACTCCGCTCACGGTGTACGCGGGCTCCGCGCAGGTCGCCGAGGGCCGGCTCAACGGCACCCGGAAGGCGGGCGCTTCGGACGGCACCGAGGGCGCCGTCACGTATCGGCCGCACGGCGGCAACGCCAAGGGCTTCGCGCTCGTCGACGCCGAGGGCGAGGTGCTGGCCACCGCCACCCCGGCCCGCACCGCGCACCCGCGGCTGGTCACCCCGGACCAACTGGCCAAGGTCCGGCGGATCATCAAGGAGCCCGGGACACCGCGGAAGACCTGGGAGGCTGTCCTCGGCAGTCTCGAGGGCGGCGGCGGATCGGCGCGCGACGCCGCCTTCGCGTACGCGGTGACGGGCGACCAGGCGTACGCGGACCAGGCGTTCGCCCTGTTCCAGCAGGCCGCCAAGGTGCTGCGCACCCAGCAGACGCTGGAGGTCGGCAACACCATGACCGCGCTCGCCCCCGCCTACGACCTCGCCTACGACGGCTGGACCCCGGCCCAGCGGGCCGAGGCGCGCGAGTCGCTCAAGCGGGCCATCGCGTACCTCGGCACCGTCCACCACGGCAACATCGACTCCGACGCGGACAAGAGCAGCAACTGGGTCGTCATCCACCGCGGCGCCGAGCTCCTCACCGTCCTGGTGGCGCGCGGCGAAGGCGACATGGGGCTCCAGGAGCGCCGCCTGCCCGTCCTTGTGGACGAGGTCCGCCGCTACCTCGACGAGTCCTACGGGGACTCGGGCTGGAGCCAGGAGGGCTGGGACTACACCAACTACTCGATGGGCACCGCCGGCCCGGCCGTGCGCGCCCTCCAGAGCTCGGGCGTCAGGGCGGTCGACGCGGCCTGGCAGCGGCCCGCGATCGCCGAACTCGCCCTGCGCACCCACTCGTTGCGCCCCACCGGCGACCGTGCGCAGTTCGGCGTGGGCGAGCGCTACGGCACCCCGAGCCCGCAGCTGCTCGGCACCGGCTCGCCGCAGACGCAGTCCGCGTACCGCTGGCTGTACGAGCACACCGCGGGCCACGCCTCGACCCGCATCGGCGGCTCCGTGCCCGGCGACATCTCGGCCCTGGTCGCCTGGCCGGAAAAGGTCCCGGCCAAGGACCCCGACTCCTTCCCCGCGCTGCGCACCGCGCTCCTGGACGACACCGAGGGCGGCTACTACTTCCGCAACCGCACCCAGGGCGACGACGACGTCCTGGTCGGGGCCACCAACCGCAACCGCGGCCACATGGGGTGGAGCCAGCCCGAGGCGTTCGGCCTGTCCCTGATCGGCCAGGGCACGACCTGGGCGCGGATGCCGGCCAAGGAGAACACGACGCTCAGCCTCTTCTCCAAGCCGCTGATCGACGACCGGGCCGTGCCCCAGGGCGTCACCCCCGGCCGCGGCACGACCCGGGACGCCCGCGCGTACGAGGGGCAGGGCGGCGGATTCCTCTCCCTGGACGCCCACCAGGACTACGGCATCGACACGGCCACCCGCGAGCAGGTGACCGACCTGCGGCCCGTCGCGGGCGCGGACGCCGTCATCGCCCTGCACGACCGCTTCGCCGACGGCACCGCCCACCGCGTCGACTGGCAGCTCTCCCCCGAACCAGGCGTGGACATCACGTACGGCCAGGAGGAGAACGGGGCGCGGACCTTCCTCTTCCGGCGCGACGACGCCTGGCTCAAGGGCTGGCTCCTCGCCCCGTCCGGAGCCGCCATGTCCACCTCCAACGGCGCCTTCCGGATCACCCGCACCGGTACCGAGGCCGACTTCCGGATCGTGCTGGCCACCGGCCGGGGCACCGTCCCGGCCGCGCGCGTCCACGGCTCGGCCCTCACCCTGGGCCAGGTCTCCTACGACACCTCCGACCTGGCGTCCTTCCGGCCCCGCTCCGCCGCTCCCCGCGGCGGCAGCGAGCTGCCCACACTCCATCTCACCCCGCCCCGGGGGCCGTTCATGCCCGGCAGCAGCCAGGAAGTGACTGCGGCCTTCACCTGGTGGGCCGACCGGCCCGCCGAGGGGCTGCGCCTCGCGCTCGACACCCCCGACGGCTGGCAGGCGGAACTCCTCTCCCCACCGGCCGCCGAGCGGCTGCGAGCCGGCCAACGCGCCCTCACCACCTGGAAGGTGACGGCTCCGGAGAAGGCACCCGCGGGTGACGTGCGGCTCGCCGCCACCGCGACCACCGACGGCGGTTTCCAGCCGTCCGAGGTCACCGACACCGCGTCCGCCTCGCTGATCCGCACCAACCTCGCGCTCGGCAGGCCCGCCGAGCAGTCCAGCACCCAGGGCGCCGCCTCGCGCGCCACCGACGGCAACACCGACGGCGTCTGGGGCCACGGCTCGGTCGCGCACACCCTCCAGGAGCGGCAGCCGTGGTGGCAGACCGACCTCGGCGCCTCCGCCGACATCGGCCACGTGGTGCTGTGGAACCGCGTCGACTGCTGCCCCCAGCGGCTGCACGACTTCTCCGTCCTCGTCTCCGACCGGCCCTTCGGCAGCGCGGGTCTGGACGAGCTGCTGAGCCGCGGCGATGTGTGGTCGCACCGGTACGAAGGCGTGGCGGGCCGTACCACCACCGTCCCGGTGGGCGCCGCCGGGCGCTACGTACGCATCCAGCTGGGCGATCCCGAGGAGGCGGGCTATCTGGCCATGGCCGAGGTGCAGGTCCTGCCGCCCGCCCAGGGGCACTTGGCCGAGGGCCAGCCCGCCGAGCAGTCCAGCACCGCCGGTGGCGGAACCGCCGAGAGGGCCGTCGACGGGAACCCCGACGGCGCCGCGAGCTCGACCGAGAAGGAGGTCGGGCCGTGGTGGCAGACCGACCTCGGGGAGGGCGTCGCCCTCGGCTCCGTCGAGGTGTGGGGCACCGCGGACGAGGGAGCGGAGGCGTTGACGGACTACCACGTCCTGGTCTCCGACAACCCCTTCGCCTCGGGGAAGTTGGCCGACGTCCTGGCCCAGCCCGGTGTCACCGCGTACCGGCAGACCGGGACGGCGGGCAGGCCCACGGTCGTGAAGGTCGGCAAGGGCGGGCGGTACGTCCGCGTCCAACGGGCCGGATCCGAGCCCGCCGTGCTGAGTCTGGCAGAGGTGCGGGTCCTCCGGTGACGGGACCGGCCGCGGGGCGGTCCGCGGCCACTCGTCGCCGTACGGGCACGCGTAAGGTACGGGCAGCCGGCTCGCGGAGGGCCGGCCTGAGGATCGGCCAGGGGGCATGACGTGCGGCTTCAGCCCAATCAGCGACGGGAACGCGTCCTTGAGCAGGTGCGCGAACTGGGGCGGGCGACCGTAGTTGACCTGGCCGCCGCCTTCGGCGTCTCCGCCGTCACCATGCGCCAGGACGTCGAGGAGCTGGAGTCCCGGGGCGAGCTGCGGCGAACCCCCGAGACCGTACTGCCGGTGAACGCGGCCGCCCTCCGCTCCGAGGAGCTGACGCTCGGCATGGTCCTGCCCAACACCGAGTACTACTTCAGCGACATCATCGACAGCGCGCGCCGGACCGCCGCGGCGCACGGCGCACGCCTGGTCGTCTCCACCACCCGCTACGCCCCCGAACAGGACGCCGTCCAGGCCGACAAGCTGCTGGCCGACGGCGCCGACGGCCTCATCCTCATCCCGAGCTGGCCCACCGGGGAGGCCGGTCCCGGGGACGGCTGGATCCTCGACAAGGACGTGCCCACCGTGCTGGCCGAACGGTGGGTCCCGCCCCTGCACCCGCTCGCCCGTCTCGACCGGGTCAGCACGGACCACGGCCACGGCATCGGCCTGGCCGTCCAGCGCCTCGCGGACCAGGGCCACCGGCGGATCCTGCTGACCGTGGTCAACAATCTCTACGCGCGCCGCCTCGGCACCGCCTACAGGGCCGCCCTCGAAGCCCTCGACCTCGCCGGCTCCGCCCTTCCGCCCCTCGTCACGGTCAGCGAACTGCCCGAGCGGGAGCGCCGCGACCAGCTCCTGGAGAGCCTGTGCTCGGCGATCGCCGAGCACGAGGTCACCGCCGTAGTCATGCACACCGGACTGGACGCGGTCGTGACCGTGCCCCGCCTGCTCTCCCGCGGTATCCGCATCCCCGAGGACCTGGCCGTCATCGCGTACGACGACGAGGTCGCGGAACTCGCCGACGTACCGCTGACCTCGATCGCCACCCCGAAGCACGCCGTCGGCGCCACGGCCGCCGAACTCCTCCTGCGCCGGATCGCCGACCCCGCGGCCTCCCCCCACCATGCGGAACTCATGCCGGAACTGCGGGTCAGGGACTCGGGCTGAGCCCGGGGCGGGACCCAGGCCGAGCCGGCCGCCGTGCAGCCGGTAGCCGCCGTCCGGCCGGATCGTCGCCCGGCCGGTTCAGCTGCGGCCGCCCTTCGGCTCCTCCTCGTCGACGATCTCGGCGTCCACCACGTCCTGTTCGTCCGCCCCCTCGGCCGTGCCGCCCTCAGGCGCTCCGGCGGCGGCCGTGGCCTGCTGGGCCTGCGCGTACAGGGCGGTGCCGATCTTCTGGCTCGCCGCGGCGGCCTTCTCGGTGGCGGTGCGGATGGCCTGGGTGTCGTCGCCCTCCAGGGTCTCCTTCAGCTCCGAAACGGCCGCCTCCACCTCGGACCTGGCGTCCGCCGGGATCTTGTCGCCGCTCTCCCGCAGCAGGCTCTCGGTCTGGTGAACCAGTTGCTCGGCCTGGTTGCGGGTCTCGGCGGCCTCGCGCTTGCGGCGGTCGTCCTCGGCGTGCTGCTCGGCCTCGCGGACCATGCGGTCGATGTCGTCCTTCGGCAGCGCGGAGCCACCGGTGACGGTCATCCGCTGCTCCTTGCCGGTGCCCAGGTCCTTGGCACCGACGTGCATGATGCCGTTGGCGTCGATGTCGAAGGTGACCTCGATCTGCGGCACACCGCGCGGGGCCGGCGGAAGGCCGGTCAGCTCGAACATCCCGAGCCTCTTGTTGTACGCCGCGATCTCCCGCTCGCCCTGGAACACCTGGATGTTGACCGAGGGCTGGTTGTCCTCGGCGGTCGTGAAGATCTCGGCGCGCTTGGTGGGGATCGTGGTGTTGCGCTCGATCAGCCTGGTCATGATGCCGCCCTTGGTCTCGATACCGAGGGACAGCGGGGTGACGTCCAGCAGCAGGACGTCCTTGACCTCACCCTTCAGCACACCGGCCTGCAGCGCGGCACCGATCGCCACGACCTCGTCCGGATTCACGCCCTTGTTCGGCTCCTTGCCGCCGGTCAGGGACCGGACCAGGTCGGCCACGGCCGGCATGCGGGTCGAGCCGCCGACCAGGACCACGTGGTCGATCTCGGAGACCTCGATCCCGGCGTCCTTGACCGCCTGGTGGAAGGGGCCCTTGCAGCGCTCGAGCAGATCCTCGGTCAGCTGCTGGAACTGAGCCCGCGTCAACTTCTCGTCCAGATGCAGCGGCCCCTCCGAAGAGGCGCTGATGTAGGGCAGGTTGATGGAGGTCTCGGTCGCGGCCGAGAGCTCGACCTTCGCCTTCTCCGCCGCCTCCCGCAGCCGCTGCACGGCCATCTTGTCCTTGGACAGGTCCACGCCGTAGCCGTTCTTGAACTGCCGCACGAGATGGTCGACGATCCGCTGGTCCCAGTCGTCCCCGCCCAGGTGGGTGTCCCCGGAGGTGGACTTCACCTCCACGACCCCGTCGCCGATCTCCAGCAGCGACACGTCGAAGGTGCCGCCGCCCAGGTCGAAGACCAGCACGGTCTGGTCGTTCTCCTTGTCCAGGCCGTACGCGAGGGCGGCGGCGGTCGGCTCGTTGACGATCCGCAGCACGTTCAGGCCCGCGATCTCCCCGGCCTCCTTGGTGGCGGTGCGCTGGGAGTCGTTGAAGTACGCCGGCACGGTGATCACGGCCTCGCGCACGTCTTCCCCGAGGTAGGCCTCGGCGTCCCGCTTGAGCTTCTGCAGGACCCGGGCGGAGATCTCCTGGGCCGTGTACCGCTTGCCGTCGATGTCGCCGTGCTCGGGGAAGTGCCAATCGGCCTCGCCCATATGGCGTTTGACCGAGCGGGCCGTGCGGTCGACGTTGGTGACCGCCTGCCGTTTGGCGACCTCGCCCACCAGCACCTCGCCGCCCTTGGCGAAGGCCACGACGGACGGGGTGGTCCTGGTGCCCTCGGTGTTGGTGATGACGGTGGGCTC
>NZ_LIQY01000060.1 GCF_001418495.1 Streptomyces pathocidini
CGTCAACGGTTCGCGCACGAGGCTTTGCCCAGGTGGATGCAGAGATCCCTCACCTGGACTCCCGCTACTGAGGCGGAACTTGGCAGATTTATGCGAGCGCTTGTGGAGTCGGTCCTGCTGCCCCCCTTCCAGGCGTACCTTGGCCGTGGCGCGGTGCGCGGAACGCGTGGTGGCGGCGAAACCTTCGGTGGCGTGCACGCGGAACGGTACGGTCCGTGGACTGCCTTGTGCGTACGAACACCCTGGGGATTCCAGGATGTTCGTGCTTTACTCGAATATGGCGGACAACTGCTGCTCTCAGTGGCCGGCTCACACGCCGGACCGTGCCGACAGGTGTCCCTTGTCTCGATAGCACCGGCGGCTGTCTCGATAGCCCCGGCGGCGCCGGCTGCTTCGGGGGCCGAGTCCCTTGCGGGAGGACTGCGCGTGGCTCGGCTGGGTGCAAAGGCCGGGTCCGGAGCGGGCGGCAGGGTGCAAGGGAGTCGGCTGTGGACGTTGCGGAGATCGAGGCTTCCTATGCCTATTGCGAGCGGGTGACCCGTCGCCGCGCCGGGAACTTCCACTACGGCATCCGCTTGCTGCACCGCCCCCGGAGGATGGCGCTGTGCGCGGTCTATGCCTATGCCCGTGAGATCGACGATCTCGCCGACGGCGACCTGGCCGCCGAGGTCAAGCGCCGGGAACTTGCCCGGATGAGAAGCCAGTTGAAGGATCTGCGCGCGCATCGCGACCCGGTATGCGCGGCCTTGGCAGACGCCGCGAGCCGCTACCCCATCCCGCTGGAAGCCCTGGGCGAGCTGATCGACGGTGCCGAAATGGACGTGTCGGGAGCCCGGTTCACGACCTTCGACCAGCTCCACCTCTACTGCGACCGGGTGGCGGGCAGCATCGGCAGGCTGTGCCTGGGGGTGTTCCCACCGAGTGGTTGCCCCCAGGCGCAGCACCTGGTTTCGTCGTTGTGGATCGGCATGCAACTGACCAACATTCTCCGGGACATTACCGAAGACGCCGAGATGGGCCGGGTCTATCTGCCCGGCGAAGACCTGCGAAGGTTCCTCCCCGACGCTACCGACGATGCCGACGCGCCGGGGCGCTGGCGGCCCGGACCGGCCTTCGACGCGCTCGTGCGGTTCGAAGCCCGCCGGGCGTTCGGCTTGTACGCCGAGGGGCTGTCGTTGCTGCCGTTCCTGTGCCACCGCAGCGCCGCATGCCTTGGCACGATGGCCGGCATCTATCTCCGGCTGCTCGTCCGTATCGCGGATGAACCAGGGAGGCTGCTGGAGGGCCGGGTGTCGCTGCCGGCCTGGGAGAAACACGAGATCGCCGCGCGGGCCATGGCCGGTCTGTTGGTCGGGCACCGCGCGCCGCTGTGGGGCCCGCGGACCGCGGCACGTCGGGGCCCTCGTCTGAAGGAGAACGGTCATGCCGGATGACGTCATGCTCAGCAGCGCGTCGTTCAACGTCGGCATCGTGTGCTGCGGCCTGTTCTGGACGGCCGCCTACCTACTGATCATCCGCCGGGCGGCAGCGGACAGGATCTACGGCATGCCCGTGGTGGCGCTGTGCGCCAACCTCTCGTGGGAGGCCATCAGTTCGTTCACCGAGCCGCCGCCCGGCTTCCTGCGCCCCGTCCCCTTCGTATGGCTCGCCATCGACCTCGTCATCGCTTGGCAGGCCCTGTCCTACGGCCCCGCCCAGTTCCCGCGCATCACGGCCAGGGCCTTCCACGGCATGCTGGCCCTCACCCTGCTCGTCGCGGTCGTCGTCACCTACCAGCTCAACCAGGTCTTCATCGCCTACTACCGCGACCACTGGGGCCTGTACGCGGGGTTCGCCGCGGCGCTGATGATGGCCGCACTCTTCCTCGGCATGGTCTACGGCCGCGACTCCACGGCGGGCCAGTCGTTGCCGATCGCGGTGTGCATGCTGCTCGGCAACGCGTCGGCGGGCATCGCGTGGCTGGCCTACCCGCCCCCGCTCATCGTCCCGTCAGCGCTCCAGGGCTGCCTCGTGGTCGCCACTCTCGCACTCAACGCGCTGTACGTCCTCGTGCTGTGGCTGCGCGGCGCAGCGCGCGCCGCACCGAGCGCCGAGCCCACGCTCTCCCAGGAGGAGGGGGCGCGGTGAGCATCAGCCAGGACGCGGAACGGGTCCTGCAGGAGACCAGCCGCACGTTCGCCATCCCCGTCGCCGCGCTCCCGGATCCGCTGCGTGCCCCGGTGATGTCCTTCTTCCTGTGCTTGCGGGGCATCGACGAGATCGAGGACCACACCGGCCTGTCCGCCGAAGCGAAACGGCGCCTGCTGGGCGAGATCAGCCGCGCCCTGCAGGCCGGACGCTGCACCAGCAGCCACTTGCCGCTGCTGCACTCCCACACTGAACTGCCGGAAGTCACCCAGCGGATCGACGAATGGGCCGCCATGGCGCCTACCTCCATTGCCTACCGCACCTGGGAGACCCTCGCGTCGATGGCCGACCACATGGCGGAGTGGGTCGGGCTGAGGTGGCGTATCACGAACGAGTCGGATCTCGACCGCTACACCTTCGATGTGGCCGGCACCGTCGGCCTGCTCCTCAGCGACCTCTGGGCGTGGTTCGACGGGAGCCGCACCGACCGGTCGCTGGCGGTCGGGTTCGGCCGAGGGCTGCAGACCGTCAACATCCTCCAGAACCGGCGGCAGGATCTGGCCCGAGGCGTCGACTACTTTCCTCCCGGCTGGACCGAGGCACAAGTCCGCGACTACGCCGTCAAGAACCTCGCAGCCGGTGACCGGTACGTTGCCGGCCTGGCCCCCGGCCCCGTCCTGGATTTCTGCCGGGTCCCGCTGACCCTGGGCTGGGCGACCCTCGACATTCTGCGGTCCGGCCGCACCAAGCTCACCCGCGGCCAACTCGCCGCCCTTCTCGGCGCGCCTCCCCCCTCCGTTCACCGGCGGCAGTGATGCGGTCGTCGGAGGGGGAAAGGGTGCATCGGGAGACCTGCATGCAACACGCTCAACGCATCGGCATGTAAAGGGACTTGAGGGGCACCCCGGACCGGTGAGTGGATGACTGTGGCCCCGTCGACGCCTCACGTTTCGGAGGCGGAGTCCCCCGCGCCGTCGCAAGGCTCATCCAGCCGCCTTCCACCGGGGGGCGGATCAGGCAGTACATCGGACGAGGTATCGCGCATTCCCGTGCGAGTGCGCCGGACCTGGGCTTTGCCCGGCAGCCTGGTGGAGGTCGAGTCGTGGGCGGGTGGCCGGGGGTGTTTCTGGCGGCGGTTGCCGTGCGGGTACCTGACGTCGTCGCGGTCGCGGAGGGCACGGGCGCGTCTGCCGCAGGTTTCCGGAGCGTCGCGGTGGCAAAGGTACCCGGCTGGGACTTGGCGGCGGTCGCGGGACGGCGCGCGCTGGGACAAGCGGGCTGCCGGCCGGCGGAAGTCGATCTGCTGGTGCATGCCTGCTCCCACGACCAGGACCACCTCACACCGGTGAGCGCGGTGCAAAGGCTGCTGGGCGCGGATCGTGCGGCAGTGCTGGAGGTGCGGCGCGGGAGCGATTCAGGGATGGCCGCATGGGTTGCAGCGGCCGATCACCTGACCGCTCACGCCGGCCGGGAGACAGCCCTGGTGACGGTGGGTGAGCGATTCGCTCGGCCGGCGTTCGACCGATGGAGGACAGTGGCGGGCATGGTCCTCGGCGATGCCGGAGCGAGTGTGCTGCTCTCGCGTCGTGGTGGTTTCGCCCAGCCGGTAGGGGTCGGTTTCTCAACAGCACCTGAGCTGGAGGAGGTTACGCGGTTCACGGTCCTGGAAGCGCGGGACAGGCGGATGGACGGGTTGGCCGCCAAGCGGCATCTGGGATTGAGGGTGGATCTGACCGCGGTCGGCAGGCTCCTGGCCGCACGCACTCGCCGAGTCGTCTCTGCCGCGCTGGCGGACGCCGGGATCGACGCCGGGCGGCTCTCCTGGGTGGCGATGCCATACGTAGGCGAACGGATGGTCCGCGCGGTGATGTGCCGACCGTTGCGGGTGCCACTTGAGCACACCACGTGGTGGGCTGGTCGTCGGCTCGGGCACGCCGGCGGGGCGGACCAGTTCCACGGCCTGAGCGCCCTGCTCGAACAGGGCCGCCTCCGGCCAGGGCAGTACGGGCTGTTGCTGGGCATGGGCGCAGGCTTCTCCTGGACCGCGGTGGTATTGTACGTAACCGGCCCCGTACCGGCTCCCTTCCCTGCCGAGAGGGCCGGCTGATGGCACCCCCGGGAATGCCGCGCATGGCCGTCGCCGACCCCTACCCGTGGTACGCGTGGCTGCGTGAGAACGCCCCAGCCCACCCAGTGCGCGGTCGATGGCTCGTGTCGCGCGCACACGACGTCCGCGCACTGCTGGCCGACCACGAGCGCCTGTCGAGCGACCTGACGATCGGTGGCACGAGGGTTGCAACGCTTCCGCTGGGGCCTGAGGCGGGCGCGAGCAATCTCCTCAACGCCGATCCACCCGTGCACGCCCGACTGCGGGCCGGCGTGCCCCTGCCCACGGCACGGGTCGCGGCCCTGCGCCCGCAGGTGCAGCAGCTGGCCGACCTGTTGATCGACCGGTTCGCCCGGTCCGGCCGTGTGGAACTCGTGGAAGAACTCGCCGCACGGCTGCCGTTCCAGGTGATCTGCGAGGTGCTCGGGATCGCGGCCGAACTGCGCACCGACCTCAAGCGGGCGGTGGACAGCGCAGCCCGGCACGGCCACGGCGAAACCGGGCAACGGGCCCATCTCCACTTGGGTGCGTTGGTCCGTCGGCAACTCACCGGTCACACGGCGCCTCCCGGAACTCTTCTCGCCTCACTCGCTCAGGCCCGCGCGGCAGGCCGCATCGACGCCGCCGAAGAACTCGGCCAGGCGGTAATCGTCCTGTCGGCCGGTCACGAGACCACCGTCCACTTGCTCGGCAACGCGATGGCGGCCCTGCTCACCCATCCCGACCAGTGCGCCAGGCTACGCGAAGCGCCACACCTCATCGACACAGCCGTAGAGGAACTGCTGCGGTTCGACGGCCCCGTCTGGGCCGCCCCACTGCGGGTAGCACGCCAGGACATCTCGATCGGTCGCATGACGATCCCGGCAGGCGATGTCGTCACGCTGCTACTCGGCTCGGCCAACCGCGACCCGCAGGCTTTCCACCACCCCGACACCCTGGAACTGACGCGTGCCCCCAACCCGCACGTCGCCTTCGGCCGGGGCATCCACTACTGCCTCGGCGCTCAGCTTGCCCGCCTGGAAGCCACGGTCGCGATCACCACACTGCTCCGCCGCCTTCCCCGACTGCGACTGGCCTGCCGGCCCGAAGAACTCCGGTGGCAACGCCACCCCGTCGTCCGCGGACTGGCGGCCCTGCCCCTGCGCTTCACTCCAACACGCTGAACGGGAAACCTGGTCAGCCGCCCAACCTCCGGAACAGCCCCTCCTGCATCACGCTGACCAGGAGCCGCCCCTCGCGGTCGTAGATCTGACCACGGGCCAGGCCCCGCGCGCCCGTCGCGATGGGGGACTCCTGCTGGTAGAGGAACCACTCGTCGGTGCGGAACGGGCGGTGGAACCACATCGCGTGGTCCAGCGACGCGATGTCGAACCCCCGCGATCCCCACAGCGGTTCGACCGGCACGCGCACCGCGTCCAGCAGCATCATGTCGCTGGCGTAGGTCAGGGCGCAGGTGTGGACCAGCGGGTCGTCACCGAGCGGCCCGACGGCCCGCATCCACACCGCGCTGCGCGGCTCCGCCCCGCGCAACTCCTCCTCGGACCACCGCAGCCGCTCGACGTACCGGATGTCGAAGGGCTGCCGGCGGGCCATCCGTTCGAGCGCCTCGGGCAGTGTGCCCAGGTGCTCGCGGATCTCGTCGGCCAGCTTCGGCAGCTTCTCCGGACCCGGCACCTCCGGCATCGGCAGCTGCTGCTCGATTCCCGGCTCCGGCTGATGGAAGGAGGCCGTCAGATTGAAGATCGTGCGGCCCTGCTGAACCGCCACCACCCGGCGCGTGGTGAACGACCGCCCGTCCCGCACCCGTTCCACCTGGTACACGATCGGCACGCCGGGACGGCCCGGGCGGAGGAAGTACGCGTGCAGGGAGTGCACCGGACGCTGCCCGTCCGTGGTCCGTCCCGCGGCCACCAGGGCCTGGCCCGCGACCTGTCCGCCGAACACCCGCTGCAGCGACTCGTCGGGGCTTCGGCCGCGGAAGATGTTCATCTCGATCTGTTCCAGATCGAGCAGGTCGACGAGCCGTTCTGCGGGGGTGGTCATTCGGCGCTCCTCGTCTCGTGCCACAGCGGCGCAAGATTAGGGCAGCCGGGCCGTCGGCCGTCGACGGCCGACGGTGCGGGTCGCGAGCGGGCCCGGACTCGCACCGGCCGAGGTCAGAGCTGGCCCACGCTCGTGACGCGGACGACGGCGCGCCCCTCCTCGTCCGACGCCGCCAGGTCGACTTCCGCGCTGATGCCCCAGTCGTGGTCGCCGCTGGGGTCGGCGAAGGTCTGGCGGACCTTCCACAGGCCGTGCTCCGGGTCCTCCTCGATCCGCAGCAGCTTCGGCCCGCGGGCGTCCGGGCCCGTGCCCAGGTCCTCGTACTCGTCCCAGTAGGCGTCCATCGCGTCCGCCCAGGCGTCCTCGTCCCAGCCCGACTCGGCGTCCATCTCGCCCAGTTCGCCGACCTTGTCGAGGGCGGCCAGCTCGACCCGCCGGAACATGGCGTTGCGGACCAGCACCCGGAAGGCGCGCGCATTCGCGGTGACCGGCTTGACCTGGTCGGCCCGCTCCCGGGCCTCCTCCGCGGACTCCTCTTCCGGGTTGGCCAGCTGCTCCCACTCGTCCAGCAGGCTGGAGTCGACCTGGCGGACCATCTCGCCGAGCCACTCGATGATGTCCTGGAAGTCCTCGGACTTCAGATCGTCCGGGACGGTGTGCTCCAGCGCCTTGTACGAGCTCGCGAGATAGCGCAGCACGATGCCCTCGACCCGGGCGAGCTCGTAGAAGGAGACGAACTCGCTGAAGGTCATCGCCCGCTCGTACATGTCGCGGATGACCGACTTCGGGGAGAGCGGGTGGTCGCCCACCCACGGGTGGCTCTTGCGGTAGACGCCGTACGCGTGGAACAGCAGTTCCTCGAGCGGCTTGGGATAGGAGACGTCCTGGAGCCGCTCCATCCGCTCCTCGTACTCGACCCCGTCCGCCTTCATCGCGGCGACCGCCTCGCCGCGCGCCTTGTTCTGCTGCGCCGCCAGGATCTGCCGCGGGTCGTCCAGCGTGGACTCGACCACCGACACCATGTCCAGCGCGTACGAGGGGGATTCGGGGTCCAGCAGCTCGAAGGCGGCCAGTGCGAACGTCGACAGTGGCTGGTTGAGGGCGAAGTCCTGCTGGAGGTCGACCGTCAGCCGGACGATCCGCCCCTCCGCATCCGGCTCCGGCAGCCGTTCGACCACGCCGCCGTCCACCAGCGAGCGGAAGATCGCGATGGCCCGGCGGATGTGGCGCAGCTGCGCGCGGCGGTCCTCGTGGTTGTCCTCCAGCAGCCGCCGCATCGCGTCGAACGCGTTGCCCGGCCGGGCGATCACCGACAGAAGCATCGCGTGCGTGACGCGGAAGCGGGAGGTCAGCGGCTCCGGCTCGGAACCGATCAGTTTCTCGAAGGTGTTCTGGCCCCAGCTGACGAATCCCTCCGGGGCCTTCTTGCGGACCACCTTGCGCCGCTTCTTCGGATCGTCGCCCGCCTTGGCCAGCGCCTTCTCGTTCTCGATGACGTGCTCGGGCGCCTGCGCGACCACGAAGCCCGCCGTGTCGAACCCGGCCCGCCCGGCGCGGCCCGCGATCTGGTGGAACTCGCGGGCCCGCAGGGTGCGCACCCGGGTGCCGTCGTACTTCGTCAGAGCCGTGAACAGCACTGTGCGGATGGGCACGTTGACGCCCACGCCCAGGGTGTCCGTACCGCAGATGACCTTCAGCAGACCGGCCTGCGCGAGCCGCTCCACCAGCCGCCGGTACTTCGGCAGCATCCCCGCGTGGTGCACCCCGATTCCGTGCCGGACGTACCGCGAGAGGTTCTTGCCGAACTTGGTGGTGAAGCGGAAGTTCCCGATCAGCGCGGCGATCTCGTCCTTCTCCTGCCGCGTGCACATGTTGATACTCATCAGCGCCTGCGCCCGCTCCACGGCCGCCGCCTGCGTGAAGTGCACGATGTAGACCGGCGCCTGGTGGGTCTCCAGCAGCTCGGTCAGCGTCTCGGTGAGCGGCGTCGCCCGGTACTCGTACGACAGCGGTACGGGGCGGGTCGCGGACCGGACGACGGCGGTGGGGCGACCGGTGCGCCGGGTCAGGTCCTTCTCGAACCGGGAGACATCGCCCAGGGTCGCCGACATCAGGACGAACTGCGCCTGGGGTAGCTCCAGCAGCGGGATCTGCCACGCCCAGCCGCGATCCGGCTCCGCGTAGAAGTGGAACTCGTCCATCACGACCTGGCCGATGTCGGCGTCCCGGCCGTCCCGCAGCGCGATGGAGGCCAGCACCTCGGCCGTGCAGCAGATCACGGGCGCGTCCGCGTTGATCGAGGCGTCACCGGTGAGCATGCCGACGTTCTCGGTGCCGAAGAGCTTGCAGAGGTCGAAGAACTTCTCCGAGACCAGCGCCTTGATCGGCGCGGTGTAGAAGGTGACCTGGTCGTTCGCCAGCGCGGTGAAGTGGGCGCCCGCCGCGACCAGGCTCTTGCCGGAGCCGGTCGGGGTGGACAGCACCACGTTCGCCCCCGAGACCACCTCGATCAGCGCCTCCTCCTGGGCGGGGTAGAGGGAGATGCCTCGCCCCTCGGCCCACGTCGAGAACGCTTCGAAGAGGGCATCGGGATCGGCGTCGTTCGGCAGATGATCGATAAGGGTCACACCTCCATACTGCCTGCCCGCCACCCCGATCCGGGAACCGGCCGGTCATACGAAGATCGCGGGGCGTTACGCTGAACGGCCAACTGGCCGTCACGGCAAGAGCAACAGGCCGTCACGGCAACGGAACACGCAAGAGAACAAGGGGTGGGGAACGACCATGATGGGACCGGCGCACTCGCTGTCCGGGGCCGCGGCCTGGCTCGGGGTGGGCGCGGCGGCTGCCGCGGCCGGCCACCCGATGCCCTGGCCCGTGCTCGCCGTCGGAGCCCTGATCTGCGCGGGCGCGGCCCTCGCCCCCGACCTGGACCACAAGGCGGCGACCATATCCCGGGCCTTCGGGCCGGTCTCGCGCACGCTGTGCGAGGTGGTCGACAAGCTCTCGTACGCCGTCTACAAGGCCACCAGGACGCAGGGCGACCCGCGCCGCTCGGGCGGGCACCGCACGCTGACCCACACCTGGCTGTGGGCCGTGCTCGTCGGTGCCGGCGCGTCGGCGCTGGCGATCACCGGCGGGCGCTGGGCCGTCCTCGCGATCCTCTTCGTGCACATGGTGCTGGCCGTCGAGGGCCTGCTGTGGCGGGCGGCCCGGGTCTCCAGCGACATCCTCGTCTGGCTGCTCGGCGCGACCAGCGCCTGGATCCTCGCCGACATCCTGCACAAGCCGGGCAACGGCTCGGACTGGCTGTTCACCGCGCCGGGCCAGGAGTACCTGTGGCTCGGGCTGCCGATCGTGCTCGGCGCGATCGTGCACGACATCGGCGACGCGCTGACCGTCTCCGGCTGCCCGATCCTGTGGCCGATCCCGGTGGGGCGCAAGCGCTGGTACCCCGTCGGGCCGCCGAAGCCGATGCGGTTCCGGGCGGGCAGCTGGGTCGAGTTGAAGGTCCTGATGCCGGTGTTCATGCTGCTGGGCGGGATCGGCTGCCTGGGAGCGCTGGGAGTGATCTAGCCGCCGCGGCCGCGCGCATGCGAGGCGCCCAAGGCCCGGGAACGACACGGCCGTTCCCGGGCCTTGTCCTGTTCCGCCGGGTCCGCGACTTCGTGCGCGAACCGTTGACGCCATACCACCCGGTCGGTACGTTCACTCGCGCTTCACCCGGGTCCCCGCTCTGCTCTCCCTGTGTCGGCGCCGGCACTCTTCCCGTCCCCACGTCCCTCGCGAAGGGCGGCACCATGGACACCACCCCGACCCCCTCGGCCGCGGAAGCGGCCCGCACCGACACCGCGCGCCGCAGACGAACGGCGGGTGCCGCGGCCGTCGCCGCGGCCGTCGAGTGGTACGACTACTTCATCTTCGGCATCGCCGCCGCCCTCGTCCTCGGCGACCAGTTCTTCCCCTCCGCCAGCCCCGTCGCCGGCGTGCTGGCCTCCTTCGCGACGTTCGCCGTCGGCTTCCTCGCCCGCCCCATCGGCGGCGTCATAGCCGGCCACCTCGGCGACCAGCGCGGCCGCAAGCCGATGCTCGTCCTCGCCCTGACGGTCATGGGCCTGGCCACCACCGGCATCGGGCTCCTGCCCTCGTACGACGCGATCGGGGTCCTCGCGCCCGTCCTGCTCGTCGCCCTCCGCGTCCTGCAGGGCGTCGCGGTCGGGGCGCAGTGGGGCGGCGCGATGCTGATGGCCACCGAGTACGCGCCGCCGGGGAAGCGGGGGCTGTACGGCAGCATGGTCCAACTCGGCGTGCCCGTCGGCGTGGTGACCGCCAACTCCGCCTTCCTGCTGACCGAGGCGGGCACCGGGGGCGACGCGTTCACGTCGTGGGGCTGGCGGGTGCCGTTCCTGGCCGGTTTGCTCGTGCTCGTCCTCGCCTGGTACATCCACACCCGCGTCGAGGAGACCCCCGAGTTCCGGGAGGCCGAGCGCCGGCTCGCCGCCGAGGAGGCGGCCGACGGCGGGCGCTCGCCGCTGCGCGAGATCCTGCACGGCAACCTGGGGACGGTGTTCCTCGCGGGCGGGTCGTTCGCGGTCAACACCGCGACCTTCTACATCCTCATCACCGGCGTGCTGGACTACACGACCCGCGAACTCGGCATGGAGCGCGGCCCCGTGCTGTTCGTGTCACTGCTCATCAGCTGCTTCCAGCTGCTGATGATCCCCGCCGCGGCCGCGCTGTCCGACCGGGTCGGCCGGATCAAGGTGTACGAACTGGGCGCGGTGGGGCTGCTGGTCTGGGCGATCCCGATGTTCCTGCTCATCGACACCGGCTCGCTGCTGGGGCTCGCGGCCGGCACGTTCGTCGGCAGCCTGTTCCTGAGCATCATGTACGGGCCCCAGGCCGCGCTGTTCGCCGAGCTGTTCACGGCGGAGACGCGCTACACGGGAGCGTCCCTGGGCTACCAGATCGCGGCGGTGCTGGGTGGGGGCCTCGCCCCCTTCGTGATGGTGCTGCTGCTGGAGGCGACGGACACGTCGATGTCGGTCTCGGGCTACATCATCGCCCTGGCGGCCGTCGCCCTGGCCTCGATCGCGGTCCTGAAACGCCGGGCCGCCCGGGCGTAGCGCCGAGTCCCGCCGGGCGGGGGTCCCCGGACGAAGTCTGGGGGGACCCCCATCGCCCCTAGC
>NZ_LIQY01000600.1 GCF_001418495.1 Streptomyces pathocidini
GACGCCACCGCCCCCGACGCGCTCGACGGACGGCCTGCCACGGCCGGGTCCTACGGCGCGGTCCGCACCCTCCGCCCCCGCTGTCCGGCCGGTGGACCGTCGAGCAGCTCCAGCAGACCTTCCGCAGGCTCGTCGCCGACAGCGGGGTACGAGGGGTTCCTGACCGCCGAGTGCCGGCTGACCGGCGACCCCGTCGAGGCCGTCCGGTCCGTCCCCGGGTTCCTGCGGCGGGCCGCCGCGTGACCGCGAAGCTCCTGGAGACGCGCTCGGCGCGGGCGACAGCGGGGCGAGAGGGCCGGGCCTCGCTGCGGCGCGCGGCCGCCCGCGTCCTGCTGGGCAACTGGACGGGGGCGTCCACCGTCCCCTCCCGCTCGCTGTATCCCCACCAGTGGAGCTGGGACTCGGCGTTCATCGCGATCGGGCTGCGGCACGTCTCCCCGCGCCGCGCGCAGCGGGAGTTGGAGACCCTGCTCGGCGCGCAGTGGGGCGACGGGCGGATCCCGCACATCGCGTTCAACCCGGCGGTGCCGCTCGACGCCTACTTCCCGAGCCCCGACTTCTGGCGCTCCGCCAAGGCGGGCCGCGCGGCGGGCGCGCCGGCCGGGACACAGACCTCGGGCATCGTGCAGCCGCCGGTGCACGCGCTGGCGGCCTGGCTGGTGCACCTGGCCGACCCGGCGGAGTCGCGGCGGCGCGGCTTCCTGGAGCGGGTCCACCCGCGGCTGGCGGCCTGGCACCGGTATCTGGCCGAGGCGCGTGACCTGGGCGGCGGCGGGCTCGCGTCCGTCGTCCACCCGTGGGAGCCCGGCCTGGACAACAGCCCCGGCTGGGACGACCCGTTGAGCCGCGTCGAGCCCGCGCCCGAGGGCTCGTACCGCCGCGCCGACCTCGCGCACGGCTCGCCCGAGGACCGCCCGACGGGCATCGACTACGGGCGGTACGTACGGCTGGCGTCCGACTACCGCGACCACGGCTACGACGACGCGCGCACCCCGCACGCCTTCGCCGTCGAGGACCCGTGCTTCAACGCGCTGCTGGCCGCCTCCGAGCGGGCGCTGGCGTCCATCGCCGAGGCGATCGGCGACCCGGCCGCAGCCGAGGAGCACCGGCGCCGGGCGGGGCACGTCACCCGCGCCCTGGTGGCGCGGCTGTGGGACCCCGAGGCGGGGATCTTCGTCTGCCGCGACGTGCTGACCGGGCGCATGGGCGGCGACCGTACGGTCTCGGGCCTGGTCCCGCTGATCCTGCCGGACCTGCCG
Organism: Streptomyces pathocidini; assembly: GCF_001418495.1. Classification (GTDB taxonomy): domain Bacteria; phylum Actinomycetota; class Actinomycetes; order Streptomycetales; family Streptomycetaceae; genus Streptomyces; species Streptomyces pathocidini. The sequence continues at coordinate 1,260 of NZ_LIQY01000600.1, forward strand.
GACGAGGTCTCCCGCGCGCTGCTGCGGACCGCCCGCGGCGGGCACTTCGGCCTGGGCAGGGTCCAACTGCTGCCCAGCTACGACCTGTTGGGGCCGAAGTTCGACGGCAGCCGCTACTGGCGAGGGCCGAGCTGGTTCAACATGGCGTGGCTCTTCCACCGCGGCCTGCTGCGGCTCGGCGAGCACGCGGAGGCGGAGGCGCTGCGCGAGGCGTTCCTCCGGGCGGCGCGCACCACGGACTTCGCGGAGTACGTCGAACCGCACAGCGGCGAGGGCCGCGGCGTCCGCGACTTCAGCTGGACGGCGGCGCTGACGCTGGACCTGCTGAGCCCGGAACACGAGCCGCCGGAGGCGGAGCACGTCGCGCGGCGGTTGGCGGGCGGGGAGGACGTTGCCGCGGACGCGGGCGTTGTCGCAGACGCAGACGCAGGCGTTGTCGCGGGAGCGGATGCAGTCGTCGGCTCGGGTGTCCTCGCGGGCGCGGATGGTGTCGTCGACCCGGATCTCGCCGCGGGCTCAGATCTATGGGCAGCTGCCACGTCGCCGGCGGTCCTGACGGCGCTGCGGTCTTCGGAGGTCCAGAACAGCGCCTAGCGGTTGGCCATGTCGAGCCCCCTGCGCCCCGTCAGGGTCCGCCCGGCTCGGGAAACGCCACTCGCACCGTCAGTCCCCCGGCTTCGTTCGCCTCGATGGTCAAGTCCGCGCGGTGGGCCAGGGCGATGGAGTGGACGATGGAAAGGCCCAGGCCATGACCGCGGTTGTCGGTGCGGTCTGTGGTGCCGCGGGTGAAGGGCTGCGTCAGTTCGGGGACGCGTTCGCCCGGGATGCGTTCGCCGGTGTTGGTGACGGTCAAGGCGAGGTCCCGCAGGGTGACTTGGAGGGTGCCGCCTGGGTGGTTGTAGCGGACGGCGTTGACCAGGAGATTGGTCACGAGATGCTTCAGGAGCACAGGGTCTCCCCTGACGGACGTCTCCTCCAGGACGCATCGACGGTCGATACGGGCCTTGTCCGCCGCGGCGTCCGACTCCGCGTACGCGAGCGCCACGACCTCATGGAGTGCGACCTCGACGGGGAGTTCGATGCCGCTGTCGCCGCGGGCGAGGATCAGGAGGGAGTCGATCAGCTCCCCGGCCTGCTTGTTGATCGTGAGGGCGGTCTCGCGGACCTCGGCCACGTGGTCCGGCACCTCGTCGCCCAGCCCCACTTCCAGGCACAACCGGGCCGCGGTCAGGGGCGTACGCAGCTCGTGCGAGGCGTTGGCGACGAAGCGGCGCTGGGTCTCGAAGGAGCGCTCGAGCCGCCCGAGCATCTCGTCGAAGGTGTACGCGAGTTCCTGGACCTCGTCGTGCGGCCGATCCATCGCGTCGCGCAGTCCGGTGCGCTCGTGCAGGCTCTCCTGGCCGATGCGGCGGGCGGTGAGCGTCACCGCGCGGACCGGGCGCAGCGCGCGCCGGGCCAGGTGCCAGCTGGCCACACCGACGACGAGAGACAGCAGCACCAGCCCGATCGCGGACCAGGTGAGCATCTGCTCCAGCGCTGTCTGTGTGACCACGCGCGTGGGAAGGGTGCTGCCCTGGCCTTGGGGCGCAGGGGCACTCACGTGCGGAAGCGACGTGGCAGTCCCCTTGGGGAGGCTGTCCAGGGGCACGACATCGCCTTTGACAGCGTCCTCCGTGCCGCGGTGGGTGAGCGTGACGACCACGGTGAGGAGCGTGGCCCCGGCCAGGACGAACAAGGCGGTGATGGACGCGGCGAGTCGGGCCCGGATGGGTATCCGGCGTACGTGTCGGGCGGCCCGGCGGCGCAGCACGCGGGTCACGGGCCGCACAACCGGTAGCCGGTACCGTCGTCGGCGGATATGGCCCGCGGCTGGCCGAGTTTGCGCCGCAGCCTGCTGACGGTGCTGTGGACGGCGGAAGTCCGTACGCCGGGGAATTCGCCCCAGACGCGCACCAGCAGTTCGTCATGGCGTACGGGTGCGCCGCGCCTGGACATCAACAGGTGCAGGACGTCGAATTCCTTGGCGGTCAGAGCGATAACCCGCCCGTTCCGTGCCACAGTTCTCCGGTCCAGGTCCATTTCCGTTTCAACCCACCGCAGGCATCCTTTTCGTGGGGAGGGCGCCGTTCGAGCCAGCGCTCTGATGCGGGCCACGAGTTCGGCGAAGGCGAACGGCTTGGTGAGGTAGTCGTCCGCTCCGAGGCCCAGTCCGGCGACCCGGTCCTCGACCGCGGTCGCCGCGGTCAGCATGAGGATCCGCGGCCTGTCGGCCGAAGTCGCGAGACTGCGGCACACCGTGTCCCCGTGCGTGCCCGGCAGGTCGCGGTCGAGAACGAGCACGTCGTAGGCGTGGAGCAGGCACATGTGCTCAACGTCGTCGCCGTTGTCCACGACATCGACGGCCATGGCTTCGCGCCGCAGGCCGGTGGCGACGAATCGTGCGACGACCGCATGGTCCTCCGCGATCAGAACGCGCACGGCCGTCCCCCCTTCTCACTCAACATTTGGATTCCGCCTTTATATCACGGTCGACTGGCAGAAAAATAAGAGCCGTTCCCGATCACTCTTCCTTATCCACCTGCAAAGCACATTGTGTTCCTCTGGGATCAATGGCCGGCACATCCGGCCGCGGAACACCAATGGGGAGAACTGATGCGGACAACGTACTTTCGGCAGGCCGCCATGGGCGTCGCGGCCCTCGTCATGACGCTGAGCGCATGCGGCGGTGGATCGGGAACCGCAGACTCGGCACCGTCCGACGACTCGAATCAGGCGACCCGCGACTACGCCCGGTGCATGCGCGAAAACGGTGTCGAGATGCCCGACGACGGGACGATCAAGATGGAGGATAGCCAGGCTAGCGATGCGGCCCAGGATTGCAGCCGCATCCTGGACAAGGCCGGGCTCCTGCCCAAAAAGGACCCCGAGCAGACCAAGAAGATGCTCAAGCTCGCACAATGCCTGCGGAAGCAGGGGCTCGACGTAGCGGATCCGGACCCGGAGACCGGGACGCTCAACTTTCCGCAGGGCGGGCCGGGCCAGGCCCAGGCGTTCGAGAAGTGCGGAGCGCGCACCAGCCAGGGGAACCAGTGATGGCGCGCGTCTGCGAAATGCCCTCAGCCGCTTCCACCACCGGCCCGGAGACACCGCCCACCCCGGGCGGAAAGCGCTCTCCGTCGCGCCGCGCGGCCATCGTGGTCACGTCGATCGCCGTCGCGCTGTTGGTGGGAGGCGGCGGCTACATCTGGGCCACCACCGCCTCCTCCGCGCCGGCACGTTCGGCGGCCGACCGCTCCGTGGTCGACACGGTCGCCGTTGAGCGTTCGGACCTTGTCGTGATCAAGCAGGTCCAGGGCGGGCTCGGGTATGCCGACCCGCAGGACACCACCGGTCGTGTCGCGGGGACCCTGACATCCGCCCCGGACGCGGGCTCCGTCATTGAGCGCGGCAAGACGCTCTACTCGGTCGACAACGCACCGGTGACGCTGATGTACGGCGATCTGCCCGCTTGGCGCGCCATGAGCCGCGGCGCCAAAGGGCCGGACGTCCGGCAGTTGCAGAGCAACCTGCGGGCACTCGGCTACACCGGGGTGGAGACCTCCGGCACGTTCGGCACCGGCACAGAGGCCGCCGTCAAACGGTGGCAGCAACAGCGCGGTCTGCGGGTGACCGGCGAAGTCTCCCTCGGCCAGGTCGAGTTCGCACCGGCCGAGCGCCGGGTGAGCCAGGTCAAGGTCGGCCACGGCGGCCGGATCGAGCCCGGCGCGACCGTGCTGACGACCACCTCGACCAGGCAGCAGGTGCGGGCGAAGCTCGACGCCAAGGACCGCGGCGCGGCCAGGAAGGGCGCACCCGCGACCGTGACCCTTCCGGACGGCAGGCGCGTCAACGGGAAGGTGGCGGCGTTGACTTCGCGCGCCAGTGGAGACGACGGCGGTGGCGGGGCAGGGCAAGGCGGTACGGGCTCGGGTGGCGGCTCCGGGGGCAGCGACGGCTCAGGAGGCAGCGACGGCCTGGACGTGGACATCACCTTGCCCCCGCGCAGCGCCGGTTCCTTCAGCCAGGCACCCGTGAAGGTGAGCCTGGTGGGCGAGAAGAAAGAGAAAGTGCTGAACGTCCCGGTCACCGCACTTCTCGCGGTGGGCAGCGACGGCTACGGCGTACGGGTCGTGAGGAACGGCGGAAAGACCACCGTGGTGCCGGTGTCCACGGGCCTGTTCGCCAACGGCAGGGTCGAGATCTCCGGCAAGGGTGTAGCCGAGGGCACGAAGGTCGAGGTGGCGGCGCCATGACGGGCACCGAGGAGAAGACGGGCACGGATGAGAACACGGCCGCGGCGGCGGAGCCCCTGGTCGAGCTGGAGCGGGTGACCCACGTCTATCCGGGCGGCGTCCAAGTGCTGACGGAAGTCTCCCTGCGCATCGAGCGGGGCGAACTCGTGGCGGTGGTCGGACCGTCCGGATCGGGAAAATCCACGCTCCTCAACCTCATCGGCACCCTGGACCGGCCGACCCACGGGGTGGTGCGCATCGCGGGCCACAGCGTCACACAGCTGCCGGACCAAGCCCTGTCCGCCCTGCGCGCCACCACCATCGGCTTCGTCTTCCAGCACTTCTTCCTCGCCCCCGGGGTCACCGCCCTGGACAACGTCGCCGATGGGCTCCTCTACTCCGGCACGGGCCGCGGCCGGCGGCGCGAGCGGGCCGAGGCAGCGCTCCGGCGCGTGGGACTCGGCCACCGCATCGGCCATCTCCCCCACCAGCTGTCCGGAGGAGAGCGCCAACGGGTCGCCATCGCACGGGCGGTGGTGGGCGAACCACGGCTGCTCCTGGCGGACGAGCCCACGGGCGCGCTCGACAGCGTGTCGGGAGCGTCCGTGGTGGAGCTGCTGCGGGAACTCAACGCCTCCGGCACCACGATCGCCGTGATCACCCACGACCAGGAACTCGCGGCCGGACTGCCGCGGCGGATCCAGGTCCGTGACGGCGGCATCGTGGCGGACGCCCCGCGGGCGGTGGCCGCCCGATGAGGACATCCCCCCGCCTGAAGTCCGCCCGGCTGAGCCCTGCCGACACCTTCCGCGTGGCCGGTGGCGGCCTTCGGGCGCGGCCCCTGCGCGTGGTGCTCTCCGCCCTCGGCATCGCGCTGGGCATCGCCGCCATGGTGTGCGTGGTCGGCATCTCCGCATCCAGCCAGAAGGCGTTCGACGAACGGCTGAAGGCGCTCGGGACCAATGTCCTCACGGTCGGCACCGATTCCCAGTTCGGGAGCGGGGCGCCGATGCCCCGGCAGGCAGATGCCATGGTCCGGCGCGTGGAGGGCGTGACGGACGCCGCGTCGACGGGTGAGGTGAAGGACGCAAAGGTCTACCGCAACGACCGGATACCGGCCGCGGAATCCAACGCCATCACCGTCCTCAGCGCTTCTGCGGACCTCCCCCGAACGCTCGGGCTGAAGCAGGCTGCCGGCTCCTGGTTCGACTCCGGGCAGGCCGCCTACCCGACGACCGTCCTCGGCGCCGATGCGGCCCGGCGGTTGGGCATCCACCAGGCCGGTGACCGGGTCTGGCTCGGCGAGCAGTGGTTCACCGTCATCGGCATCCTCGCCCCCGCGCCGCTCACGCCCGACCTCGACAACGCCGCCCTCGTGGGCCGGCAGACCGCCGAACGGGACCTCGGCTTCGACGGCCACCCCACCAGCGTGTACGTACGGGTCGACGAGCGCTTCATCGACAAGATCCGCGAGGCCTTGCCGAGGTCGGCGAATCCGGCGGCGCCGAACGCGGTCGCCGTCTCCCGGCCTTCGGACGCCCTGGCCGCCAAGCACGCCGCGGAGGAGACGTTCACGGCGCTGCTGCTGGGTCTCGGGGCCGTTTCCCTGCTCGTCGGGGGCGTCGGTGTCGCCAACACGATGATCATCGCCGTGCTGGAACGCCGGGGAGAGATCGGACTGCGTCGCGCCCTGGGCGCGACGAGCGCCCAGATCCGTACCCAGTTCCTGACGGAATCGGTGCTGCTCTCCGCCCTGGGCGGCGCGGGCGGAACGGCGCTCGGCATCGCGGGCACACTGGGATACGCCCTCTGGCAGGGCTGGCCTCCGGACATTCCGGCACCGGTGATCGCCGGAGGACTGGCCGCCACCCTGATGGTCGGCGCCACCGCCGGCCTGTGGCCCGCCGTACGCGCCTCCCGAATGCCCCCCAGCCATGCCCTCGCATCACCATGAGGCCCGGAACCTCGCCACCACGGCGAACGATTACGCTGGCGGCCCATCGCGTCCCGCGGGGACCCTGGACAACGTCGTCCCTGCGGGGCGGCCATCGTCGTCGACGTCCGGGTCGAGACGGCGGATGAGAAGGAACGCGTCGAGTCCGCCTTTGCCGCGCTGGCTCCGCGTCTCGAGGGTGCGGAGATCACGGTGCGGGGCGCCGTGGGCCGACCCCCGATGCCGGAGTCGGCGTCGGCCGAACTCTTCGCGCTGGCCGAGGAGTTGCTTCCCGGTACCGGAGGGGTGTCAGTGGGCGGCGGAAGCGACGGCAACTTCACGGCCGCCCTGGGAGTGCCGACTCTCGACGGCCTGGGAGCAGTCGGCGGCGGCGCCCACGCCGACCACGAGTACGTGGTGATCGCGGCCATGCCCGAGCGGGCCGGGCTCGTCGCCGGGCTGGTGAACGCGGTCCGGAACGCGTAGACGGTCGACCCCAGGAGCGCCAGTGAGCATTGGCCTCTGCGCTCCCGCACGCGGTGCGACACCGCCTCGCGAGAGGCCTCTGCCGTCCTCGGCAGACGGCAACGCCTGTCCGTCCTCGGCAGACGGCGAGGCGGGCGGCAAAGACAGACCGCGAAGGCGGACCGCAAGACTGCGGGCAAAAGAAAGGGCAAGGAAGCCATCCACTCCTTGCCACTTTCAACATATAGCGCATGGGGGGCCTTGCGGCAAGGCCCCCGTCGTACCGCACAATCATCGACCTGAGCCGGAACTGAGGGAAATAGGTGATGTGCGCAGTGCATACGCTTTTGTCGATGTATGGGGCGCGCGGGGACGTCGCACCGCCGGTGGCACTCACGGTGCGGTCGCGGGAGAACCTGCCGGGTCGCGAGCGGCCGCAGATCGAGGGCCGTTGACATGACTCCCCTGACCACCCGCGCTTTCGACCTCCCCGACCGCCTCTCCTACAAGGCCGACCCGAAGCTGATCGCCGACGACGAGCGGCACTTCGCGGCCATCGCCACGTGCCTCCAGGAGTCGATCGCCGATCTGACCGACCGCCTCGACGCCGAGCGCAGGGCACCCGGCGGCATCGGGCAGCAGGCGATGGACCGGGACATCGAGATCCATCGGCTGACCGCCCGCCTGCGCACCCTGCGCCGCTTCGGTCTGGACCTGTGCCTGGGACACATGGTCGGCGGGGACGGCCCCGAGCCCGTGTACGTCGGACGGCTCGGCCTCACGGACAGCACGGGCCGGCGCCTGCTGGTCGACTGGCGCTCCCCCGCGGCCGAGCCGTTCTTCGGCGCCACCCACGCCAACCCGATGGGGCTGGCCAGCCGCCGCAGGTACCGCTGGACCGGCGGGCGGATCAGCGACTACTGGGACGAGATGTTCACCGCCGACGGGCTGGAGCGGCAGGCCGCGCTCGACGACCAGTCCGCCTTCATCGCCAGCCTGGGCGGCAACCGGTCGCCGCGGATGCGCGACGTGCTCGGCACCATCCAGGCCGACCAGGACGCCATCATCCGCGCGGGGTCCCGCGGCGCGCTCGTCGTCGACGGCGGCCCGGGCACGGGGAAGACCGTCGTCGCCCTGCACCGCTCCGCCTACCTCCTCTACTCCGACCCGCGCCTGGGCCACCGCCGGGGCGGCGTGCTGTTCGTCGGTCCGCACCGGCCCTACCTGAACTACGTCGCCGACGTCCTCCCCAGCCTCGGGGAGGAGGGCGTGCAGACCTGCACCCTGCGGGACCTCGTAGCCGAGGGGGCCGCAGCGGCGGTCGAGGCCGACCCGGACGTGGCCCGGCTGAAGTCGTCCGCGGATCTGGTGAAGGCGATCGAGAAGGCCGTCAGGTTCTACGAGGAGCCGCCCACCGAGGGGATGGCGGTCACGACCCACTGGTCCGACCTCTGGCTGAGCGCCGGCGACTGGGCCGAGGCGTTCGAAGCGGCGGAAGGCGCTCCGCACAACGACGCGCGCGACCAGGTCTGGGAGGAGCTGCTCACGATCCTGGTGGACAAGCACGAGGGCGACGCCTCACCCGACCTGCTCCGCAAGTCACTGCGGCAGAACCGGGAGCTGCTCACGGCCTTCAACCGGGCCTGGCCGCTGATCGAAGCGGCCGACCTCGTCGGAGACCTGTGGTCGGTACCCGCCTACCTGCGGATGTGCGCCCCCTGGCTCGGCCCCGACGACGTACAGAAGTTGCGGCGCGCGGACGCCCAGGCCTGGACGGTGTCCGACCTGCCGCTCCTGGACGCGGCCCGGCAGCGGCTCGGCGACCCGGAGGCGTCACGCCGCAAGCGCCGGCACGCCGCCACCGTGGCCGCCGAGCGCGAGCGCATGGCCAGGGTCGTGGACAACCTGATCGAGGTCGCCGACGACGAGTACGGGACGGGCCTGGTGACGATGTTGCGCGGCGAGGACTTCCACGACGCCCTGGTCGACGAGAGCGCGTTGGCCGCTGCCGAACCGGACCGGCTCGCCGGCCCGTTCGCGCACATCGTCGTGGACGAGGCCCAGGAACTGACCGACGCCGAGTGGCAGATGCTGCTGCTCCGGTGCCCGTCCCGGAGCTTCACCATCGTCGGCGACCGCGCCCAGGCCCGGCACGGGTTCACCGAGTCGTGGCGGGAGCGGCTGGAGCAGGTCGGGCTCGACCGGATCGACCTGGCGTCCCTGAGCATCAACTACCGGACGCCGGAGGAGATCATGGCGGAGGCCGAGCCGGTCATCCGGGCCGCGCTCCCGGACGCCAACGTGCCGGTCTCCATCCGCAGCGGCGGGATCCCCGTCGTCCACGGATCCGCGGCGGACCTGAACTCGATCCTCGACACCTGGCTCGCCGCGAACGCCGAGGGCGTCGCCTGCGTCATCGGCGATCCCGCATACCGGCCGCCGACGCCCCGGGTCCGATCACTGCCCCCGGAACTGTCGAAGGGCCTGGAATTCGACCTGGTGGTCCTCATCGACCCGGAGGAGTTCGGCGAGGGCATCGAGGGGGCGGTCGACCACTATGTCGCCATGACCCGAGCCACCCGGCAACTCGCCATCCTCACGAGCGATTGACCGGCTCACGAGCGACTGACCGGGGGTGGTCGTCCCGAACCGGCCTGAACGGCCGGAGTCGCCGCCGGCTTATCCGGGGTCACCGGTTCGGGAGCCGGTAGGGGTCTTCGAGGCCGTGGCGGCGCATCGCCTCGCGGTCACCCCGGAGTTGGGCCCGTGTCCAACCAGCCGCTGCCCCGGTAGCCCTCGGTGGAGGTCAGGGCGATCCGGCGGTGGCCCAGCGCCACGAGATGGTCGACGGCGAGCCCCGCGCCCGCGGCGTCCGCGTCCACGACGAAGTCGTGCTCCTCGGCCGTGTCGTGGTGGCCGAGGAGCACGGTCGGCACCATCGGCGCCGCACGCGGCACCTCGGCTCGCGGTCTTGACGCTCGCCTCCCGCACCCCCACGGTTGAGTCGTTTCAATTCGGAGAACGTTCCACGAACGCCGAGGAGAGCTCCCGGATGGCATCCCACCCAGCGGTCCAGGCCCCCACCGTCGAGCACCACCGCGACCCCTTCGGCATCGGCGAACCTCGCCCCCGGCTCAGCTGGCGCACGGAGACCGACGCCGAGGGCTGGCGGCAGGGCGCGTACGAGGTCCAACTCCTCGACGAGGAGGGCGCGCCGCTCGCCACCTCCGGCAGGGTCGATTCGGACGAGTCCGTGCTCGTTCCGTGGCCCGGGCGGCCGCTGCGGTCGCGGGAGCGGGCCACGGTCCGCGTCCGGGTCTGGAGCGCGGACGGAGCCAACGGCGCAGGCGCGGACGGCGGCTCAGGCGCAGGAGATGGCGGCGGGCCGTCGCCGTGGTCCCCGCCCACCCGCGTCGAAACCGGTCTGCTGGAGCCGGCCGACTGGACCGCCC
>NZ_LIQY01000601.1 GCF_001418495.1 Streptomyces pathocidini
CGCCGGGTCGGCCGCGGCGTGGCACAGCTCGTCCAGCGCTGCCCCGTCGAGGACCACCTCGCGCAGACCCGCGCGGTGGGCCCGGGCGGCGAGCCGGGCCATGGCCCGGTCGCGGCGGGCGGTGCGCGGGTCGTCCGGCTCCTGGGGCGCCGCCTCGCTGTTGGGCCAGCCGTAGCCGGCGGGGGCGCCCAGGCCCGTGGACTCGTCCAGCAGGTCCAGGACCGGTACGAGCCGGTCGGCACCGTAGGCGTCCAGGAAGCGGCGGTGGTAGTCGCGCAGCGCGAACAGGCCCCTCTTGGGCCGGGACAGCCGCCACATGGTGTCGGTGGCCCGCTCGACCTCGGCCCGTACCTCGAAGGGCAGGTGCAGTAGGGCGTCCAGGCGGGTGTCGATGTGCAGCGGGGTGTCGTCGGGCTCGATCGCGCGGGCCGCCTCCCTCAGGAGCCGGAGCCGCTCCCGCCCCGCCCCCAGGGGGAGGGCGTCGTAAGCGGCGCGTTCCCGGTCGAAGCGGTGCAGCGCGTCGCGGGTCTCCCGGGTCGGCCCGGCCGGCTGCGCGACGGTGTCGAGCAGGGCTAGCACATGGTGCAGCGGGTCGCCGCCGTCCAGGGGCGGACGCAGCCCGGTGATGAGAAGTTCCTGCCGGACCAGTTCGGCCAGCAGCGCCCGCACCCGCTCCTCCGGCGCCCCGGGGAAGGCCGCGGCGGTACGCCGTACGAGTTCCTCGTACGGAAGCGGGTCACGGGCCTCGGTCACGGCCCGCCGGACGACCGGCGAGTGGCGCACGGAGACGACGGACCGGCCCTCTCCTCCCGGTGCCGGGGCGGCGCCCTGGGTGGAGGGGGAGGTGAGGACCAGCCGGTCGCCCCGGACGACGAGGGCCTGGTGGGCCTGGACGGTCAGCGCCACCAGGACGGCCGGGTCCTGCTCGAGCCGGTGCACGACCTTGGTGAGCCACTGCATGTCGGCGTGGGTCCTGGTGGTGTGCGCGGTGCCGCGCTCCACCTTGGCCGAGGTGTCGAACTCGCCCTTGGCGACGCCCGCGAAGAGGCCGAAGGGGGTGGGGCGGGTGCGCATCCGGATGTCGTAGCGCAGCACGGCGAGGGCGGCCCGGCGCAGTTGGCCGGCCTTCAGGCCGACGGGTCCGTGCCCGGCCACACGGTGGACGAGGGCGCTGAGGCTGGGCGAGGCCAGGTCGAGGGCCTCGCTCAACTCGGGGTGGCGGGAGGCCGAGACGAGCAGTGCGGCGCAGGCTTCGGTGTCCTCGGGTCCGCCGGACTCCGGGACGGGCAGGCCGGTCGTGCCGACCGCCAGCGGTGCGCGGTGGAGGAAGAAGTCCCCCGCCCGAAACATCGTCTCCCCCACGGTCTCCCCTTCCCCCAAAGGCCCGTGGGGCCGGACGGTGCCTGCCCGGCCCCACGGTTCAGATGGTGCGTCTGGCCTTGCCAGTGATCCCGTTCTCAGCAGCAGTGGCTGCAGCCGGAGCCGCCGCCGTCGCTGGTGCAGCCCGGGGTGCAGTAGGAGATGCTGGTGATCGCCGGGCCGGCGACCGACTTCTCCACGCCGATCTCCAGGTCGAGGTCGAACAGGTTGGCCTCGTTCTGCGACTGGGCCGGTGTGTTGGTTCCCATGTCTCGCTCCCTCCGTAAGAACCGATGGACTGTTCGCTGGACCGGACCACTGGGCCGATCCGCCGTTCACGCAATCACGGGCGCTCCTGCCGTCTCAACAACTCCACGCAACCCTGGCAGTGTTGGCAGTTCCGTGGCAGGAGAGCGGAACTGAGGAGAAAGTTCACCGTTCACCCAAGATCGTTCCGGTGGATGATGAACCGGTCGCGCTCCCATCGCTACGTACGTCATGTGTGTTCGGACGAAGCTCTGCTGACCGCTGCCGCGGACGGCGACCAGGCAGCCCTGCGGGCCCTCTACGACCGGCATGCGGCCGCCATGCTCCGGCTGATCCGCAGACTCACCTCCGACCAGGGGGTCGCGGAGGAGCTGCTCCAGGAGTCCTGGCTCGCCGTGTGGCGCTCGGCGGCCGGGTTCCGCGGCGAGTCCTCGGTGCGCGGCTGGCTGCTGGGCGTGGCCAGACGGCAGGCCCACAACCAGCTGCGCAAGTCGCGGCCGCGGCTTGCGGACCTCTCGGAGGCGCACGACGTGCCGGATCCGGCGCCGAGTGTGGAGGACCAGGTCGTGGTGGAGGCCGAGCGCACCGAACTGTTACGGGCCGTGCGCTCGCTCCCCGCGCATCTGCGCGAGGTGCTCGCGCTGGTGCTGGTCGAGGAACTGGCCTACCCGGAGATCGCCGACGTGCTCGGCATTCCGGTGGGCACCGTCAAGAGCCGGATGTCGCACGCGCGCAGACGGCTGGGCAGCATGCTCGCCGCCACGCGGCTGGAAGGATCGGGGCGACGATGACAGAACACTTCGCGGACGACACGCTGGCCCTGCTGGCCCGCACGGGCGCGGACACAGCGCAGCAGGGACATCTCGACGCCTGCCGGGACTGCCGCGGCCAGTTGGCAGTGTGGCAGGGGATCGGCGCGGCGCTGCGGGCGGAGGCGGCCGAGGAGGCCGTGGCCGTCCCGTCGTTCGAGACGCTGATCGCCCCGGCACTGGCCGCACCGGCACCCGCACCGGACGGCCCGGTGGTCGACGGCGCGCGGCGCCCGGCCGGGGCCGGGGCACCCGCGGGATCCTCGGCGGTGGGGCGTCCCTTCCCCGCGCCTTGGCGGCTGGCCTGGCAACTCGCCCTGCGCCAGGCGGCCTTGCTGCCGCGGATCTGGGCGCCGCTGAGCGCGGCCGGCTTCATCGGGGCTGCGGTACTGGGGGGCTCGGTGGGCCAGGAGCGGCTGGGGATGCGGCTGTTCGGCGCGGTGTGCGTGCTGCTGGTGCTGTTCGGGGCGCTGCTGGTGGCCTCACCACGCCGCGATCCCCGACGCGAGCTGCTCTTCACGCTGCCGGTGCGGCCCGCGTCGGTGTTCCTGGCCCGGCTGTCGGTGGTGCTGTGCGTCGACCTGCTGCTGGCCGTGGTGTGCTCGGCGGTCATCGGCGGCCCCGGCTGGTGGCCGGTCGTGGCGAGTTGGCTCGGCGAGGCGCTGCTCGCGTCCTCGCTCGCTCTGGCCCTGTCCGTACGGATCGCCCCCGCAGCGGGGGCGGCGGCGGGGGGCGCGCTGTGGCTGC
>NZ_LIQY01000602.1 GCF_001418495.1 Streptomyces pathocidini
CGCGGCGCGCGCCCGGCGCTCGCCGGGGCGCTCGACGGGCCCGGGCCGGGCCGCCGCGTCCTGCAGGCGAACCGATACTTCGGCGAGGGCCTCACCCGTCAGCCATCGCGCCGCGGGCCCCGGCCGGCACCAGGCGAGGGCTGCCAGAGAGGCGTCCAGCGCCCCACCGGACCCGCTCGCGGACCCCGAACCGGCAGCCCCCGCACCGCCGTTCGGGAAGCCGTCGCCGACCTCGTCGAAGCGCCCCTCCAGAAGGCGCGCGGCCACGTCCCGTACGCCCTCCGCGTACGGCGTGCGCGCCAGCCTGCGGGCCGCGCGGTAGACGGTGACGGGCACGAACAGCGAGTGCGCTGAAGGGCCTTCGGCCTTGGCCAGGGCTGCGACCGGGCGCAGCAGCCGCCGGCGCTGCCGGTCCATCAACAGGTCGGCGAGACGCGCCGGATGGGCGTCCAGGGCCTGTCTTGCCCCATTCCCCACCAGGTGGTCGGCGCTGCCCGAGGTCAGCCGCCGCCGGTGCCGTTCGGCGAGGACCAGCGAAGGGCCCGGCTCGTCGGTGAGCGGAATGGCAGCGAGGCCGGCGTACGGCAGGGCGTCCTCACCGCCGGGCACCACTACGTGGTGGAGGCGGGGGTTGTCGGCGATGGCGCGGGCGCGTCCCAGCTCGGCTTCCCGCACCACGCGCGCGTGGCCGCCGGGTTCCCCGGAGACCAGGTCGTTGAAGGTCACGGCGAGCAGCCGCTCGCCCGCCGCCGAGCCGTGCCCGAGCGGCGTACCAGGCACGCCCGGCAGGCCCGCGGCGAGCAGCGCGAGCGTGGAGGAGGCGCTGCCACCGGAGAGGTCGGCGCCGATGCCGGGGGCCGGGGCGCCGCGCGCCGCACGGCGGGCGGCGGGGCCCATGCCCGGTACGGGCCCAGGGTCCGCCTCGGGTGTCTCGGGTGCGTGCCGGGGCGCGGCGAGCCTGGCCCGTACGGCCTCGACGAGCGCGTCCCGCACGCCGTCCAAGGCCTGGGCGGCGTCCAGTTGGGGCGCGGCGACGGCGAGCGAGGCGGTCGGCTCGTAGCCGGTGATCTGGCGGGAGCCGTCGCGCAGGATCAGCGCGTGCCCCGGCGGAACCCGCCGGACGCCCGCGTAGGGCGTGCCGTCCCCCAGGGCCTCGGGCGCGTCGGGGCAGGCGAGCAGGGCGGCGAGGTGGCTGACGTCGAGCTGGGCCTCGATGAGGTCGGCGAGCGGCAGCGCGGCCGTGGCGTACGCCGTGCCGCCGGACCAGGGGGTGTGGAAGACCGGCCGGGCGCCCGCCAGATCGCCGGCGACGGTGATCCGGCGGCCGACCTGGGCCACCGCCGTGTAGCTCCCCGGCCAGGCGGTGAGGTGGCGCAGGGCACCGCCGCGGGCGGTGAACAGGCCCGCGCGCAGCTGCTCGTCGCTCGCCCCGCAGCAGCCGAGGACGGCGAGCCGGGTCATGGAGTCGGCCTGTACGACGCGTACTTCGTCGGGGCGCCAGTCGCCGACGGCCCACAGCGGGCCCGGGTCGCCCCACAGGAGCTGGGCACCGACCGGATGGACCGTGCGCGCCTCTCCGAGAGGCACCGCGGCGGCACTGCTCCACCCCACCAACCACCGCATCGCCGCCTCCACACGCCGGGCCACCAGGAAGTGCAGTCATCATGCACACGAAGCCGACGGTTCCGGCGCCCGAACCCGCGAGTCCCGGCCGGGGATCGGGCACTTGACCGACCGGACCATGCTGCCACGGCCCACTGACAGTTCGGCCGGGTCGGGATGACCATCCCGTGGCGGACACGATCCGCAGCGGGTCCACCGCGTTCGCGTTCCGGAAGCGGCGCCGCCCGACCGCCGTTCACACAGGCGTCATTCGGCCAAAGTCGGGCCGCGGTACGAGCAGGGGCGTTCCCGCTCAGAACGGCGCAGTCCGGCCGGGCCTCAAAGCGCGGTCCGGGAGGCGGGTTCGCCTCCCGGACCGGACCACCACCCGCGGGGAATGAGGTGGCGGCATCCCCCAGCCCGCCGGAACCAGCACGGCGGGCCGACCCACGCACCATCCATGCAAACTCCGCCACTGTGGCTCGGACAGAGCGCACGGCCGGGCGCACGGCCACATGCCCCCGGAGCACACGCCCCCTTTTCCGGACACCAGTACGCACAACAATCCCGCCATCCGAAACACTGCCCCTTAACGGTCGGGATGCGGCGAACTACGCTGGGTTGACGAGTGCCCCGCCGCCGCAGGGGCGGCCGTCGGCGTGTCGAGGGGTGGCCATGTCCAGGGAGCAACGCGGGCCCAACGAGAAGCTCGGCACCGTTCTCGCCCTCGCGGGGATCAGCAACGCCGGGCTGGCCCGGAGAGTCAACGACCTCGGCGCGCAGCGCGGGTTGACCCTCCGCTACGACAAGACATCCGTCGCCCGGTGGGTGTCCAAGGGGATGGTGCCCCAGGGCGCCGCGCCGCATCTGATCGCCGCCGCCATCGCCGGCAAGCTCGGGCGGCCCGTGCCGCTCCACGAGATCGGCCTGGCGGACGCGGATCCGGCTCCTGAGGTCGGGCTCGCGTTCCCCCGTGACGTAGGAGCCGCGGTCCGCTCCGCGACCGAGCTCTACCGGCTGGACCTGGGCGCGCGCCGGGCGGGCGGCGGGGGCATCTGGCAGAGCCTGGCCGGGTCGTTCTCGGTCAGCGCCTACGCCACGCCCGCGTCCCGCTGGCTCATCACCCCGGCCGACAGCGCCGCCGCCCGCGACGCCAGGGAGGCCGAGGCCGGCGACGGCAAGCCCCTGAAGGTCGGCCACAGCGACGTGCGGAAGCTGCGCGAGGCGGCCGAGGACGCGCGGCGCTGGGACTCCAAGTACGGGGGCGGGGACTGGCGTTCGTCCATGGTCCCGGAGTGCCTGCGGGTCGACGCGGCGCCACTACTGCTGGGCACCTACAGCGACGAGGTGGGCCGCTCCCTGTTCGGCGCCACCGCCGAACTCACCCGGCTCGCCGGGTGGATGGCCTTCGACACCGGCCAGCAGGAGGCCGCCCAGCGGTACTACATCCAGGC
>NZ_LIQY01000603.1 GCF_001418495.1 Streptomyces pathocidini
GTTCTTCCAGGGGCGGGGGCCGCTGCCGCGCTTGCGGGAGCGCCAGGCGACGCCGACGGTGGCCTGCCCGGTGGCAATGGCGGCGGCGAGGTGGGCGACGGTCGCGCAGGAACCGCCCCCGCCGTAGCCGACCTTGCTGAAGAAGGTCACGTCGCCCGCGCCGATTGCCTTGGCGACCTCGACCTCGTCGGTCTCCTCCATGGTGTAGGAGGCGAAGGCGTCCACCTCGTGCGGGGCTATGCCGGCGTCGTCGAGGGCGGCGAGGATCGCCTGGCAGGCCAGCGTCTTCTCGGATTCGGGGAGTTGTCTGGCGAACGGGGTCTGGCCGATGCCGGCGATCGCCGTCGCGTCCTTCAGGGGTGTCGCCCGCGTCGGGTGGGGCGTGCGCGTCGGGTTGGGCGCCTGCGTCGGGGGTGCCTGCGTCGGATGGGGTGTTCGTGCCGGGTGGGGTGCCGGCGTCGCGTGGGTCGGCTCCGTCGCGTGGGTCGGCTCCATCGCCACCTCCGTGCCCGGCCGTTGATGCTGACAGCGGGGAAGGCTACCGCTAATCTGACGGACAGTCAGCTACGGCGGCGGGGGTCGTACGGAGGGATCGCGATGCGGGCGGACGAGGAATTCGGCTCCATCCCAGGGCTGGTACGGGCCGCGGCGTGCCGCCACCGGGACCGCGAGGCCGTGGTCGAGGGGCGCGGCCGGATCACGTACGGGGAGCTGGGCGAGCGCGTCGAGCGGGCCGCCGCGGCGTGCGTCGCCGCGGGCGTCGAGCCGGGCGACCGGGTGGCGGTGTGGGCGCCGAACACCGCCGACTGGATCGTCTCCGCGCTGGGCGCGGTGACGGCGGGCGGGGTGCTCGTGCCGGTCAACACCCGCTTCAAGGGCGCCGAGGCGGCGTACGTCCTCGAACGCACCCGGGCCAGGCTGCTGTTCGTCACCGGCACCTTCCTCGGCACCTCGTACGTGGCCTCGCTGCGGCGCGCGGCCGCCGAGGGGCCGGGGAGCGGGCCGCTGCCGGGGCTGCCGCATCTGCGGGACGTGGTCGTGCTGTCGGAGGACGCGCCCGCGGCGTTCCGCACCTGGAAGGACTTCCTCGCGGGCGGCGACGCGGTGCCCGCGGCGGCGGTACGCGCGCGTGCGGAGGCCGTCGCGCCGTCGGACCCCTCCGACATCACCTTCACCTCGGGCACGACGGGGCACCCCAAAGGGGTGGTCATCACCCACGCCCAGACCCTTCGGGTCTATGAAGTCTGGAGCGAACTGGCGGGACTTCGGGCAGGGGACCGCTATCTGATCGTGAACCCCTTCTTCCACACCTTCGGCTACAAGGCCGGGATCATCGCCTGCCTGCTGCGCGGCGCGACGATGGTGCCGCAGCCGGTCTTCAACGTCGACACGGCGCTGGCCAACATCGCGGCCGAGCGCATCAGCGTGCTGCCGGGGCCGCCGACACTGCATCGGTCGATCCTGGACCATCCGGCCCGCGGGCAGCACGACCTGTCGGCGCTGCGGCTGGTGGTGACCGGGGCCGCGGTCGTACCGCTGGAGCTGGTGCGGCGGCTGCGCGGGGAGCTGAGGGTGGAGACGGTGCTGACCGCATACGGGTTGACGGAGGCGAGCGGCACGGTGACGATGTGCCGCCGCGGCGACCCGGCGGACGTCATCACGGGCACCTCGGGGCGGGCGATTCCGGACACGGAGGTCAAGGTCATCGGTCCGGGTGGTGAGAGGTTGGCGCCGGGCAGCCCCGGCGAGGTGCTGGTGCGCGGCTACCACGTCATGTCGGGCTACTTCGAGGAGCCCCGGGAGACGGAGAAGGCGGTCACGCCCGACGGCTGGCTCCGCACGGGGGACGTCGGGATCCTGGACGCCGACGGCAATCTGCGCATCACCGACCGCATCAAGGACATGTTCATCGTCGGTGGCTTCAACGCCTATCCGGCCGAGATAGAGCAACTCCTGGCCCGCCACCCGGGCGTGGCCGACGTGGCCGTCGTCGGCATTCCCGACCCCCGCCTCGGCGAGGTCGGCAAGGCCTACGCGGTCCGCCGCCCCGGCACGACCCTGACCGGGGACGACCTCATCGCCTGGGCACGCCGCGAAATGGCCAACTACAAGGTCCCGAGGGAGGTCGAGTTCCTTCCGGAACTTCCACGGAACGCAAGCGGAAAGGTCCTGAAGACGCGACTGCGGGCCTGGGGGGTCTAGGCGCGCTGGGGGCGCCCTGTGCGGTGCGGGTGCGCTGGGTGACTGCGGGTGGTGTGTGCGCATGTCGGCGGCCCTGGCGCCATCCCCTCCGGGCGCCAGGGCCGCCGGGTTCCCCCGGTTGGTGTGGCCGGTCGGTGCGGCTAGTCGGTGCGGCTAGTTGGTCGGCTCGGACGTGGCGTGCTCGTCCTGCGGGGTGGCGGTGCCGCCTGTGGCGTGTTCGTCCTGGGCGGTGGCCTCGCCACCCGTCGCGTGTTCGTCCTGGGTCGTGGCGGCGCCGGTGGCGTGCTCGTCCTCGGGCTTGACGACGACGGGCTGCTTCTTGGCGGTCTCGCTCATGCTCTTCCATTCCATCGGCCGTGCGGGTGGGGCTGGGT
>NZ_LIQY01000604.1 GCF_001418495.1 Streptomyces pathocidini
GAGGGTGGGCACAGCGTGGCGAACGCGCTGGCCCACCAAGCCTGCCCCCCGCCGCGGGGCAAGGCCGCGGACCTGCCTGGTCAGCCCGTGGCGGACGTGATGTCGCGCCAGGCCGGGGCCAGGGCGGCGGCGACATCTGACGCTCCGACAGGCCCCCCGTCCCGCCCGGCGGCAAAGCGGCCCGCAAGGCCGTGGACGTACGCCGCGACCGACGCCGCGTCCCGCGCCTCAAGGCCGGCCGCGAGCAACGCACCCCCAAGTCCTGACAGAACGTCACCACTGCCCGCCGTGGCCAGCCATCCCGTACCCGTCGGGTTGACCCGCACGGGCCCGGCCTGGCCCGGGGCGGGCGCGACCAGCGTGGTCGAGCCCTTCAGCAGGGCCGTCGCCCCGTACTCCGCGGCCAGCCGCCGCACCGCCGCCAGCCGCGCCGACTCGACCTCCCCGCGCTCGACCCCCAGCAGGGCAGCGGCCTCCCCGGCGTGCGGAGTGAGGACGGTGGGCGCACGGCGGGCGCGTACGCGGGCGCGGTCGAGGAGGCGCAGCCCGTCCGCGTCGACGAGCACGGGGACGTCCGAGGCGAGGACGTCCTCCAGCGACCGCCGCGCGTCCGCCGAGTCGCCGAGCCCGGGGCCGATGACCCACGCCTGCACCCGTCCCGCCTTCGCGGGCGGGCCCGCGTGCACGAGCGTCTCCGGGAAGCGGGCGATCACGGCGTCCGCGGCCGGGCCCACGTACCGTACGGCGCCCGCCCCGCCGTGCAGCGCGCCCGCGACGGCGAGCACGGCCGCGCCGGGGTAGCGCGCGGAGCCGGCGACGACGCCGACGACGCCCCGCCGGTACTTGTCGCTCTCCGCCGACGGCACCGGCAGCCGCTCCGCCACGTCCGCGTGCTGGAGCGCCTCGACGTCCGGCGTGCCGGGGAGATACGGGTCGAGGCCGATGTCCACCAGCCGCAGCGCGCCGGTGTGTTCTGCGGCGGGGTCGACGAGCAGACCGGGCTTGTACGCGCCGAAGGTGACGGTCGCATCGGCGCGGATGGCCGGGCCCTGGACCTCGCCGGTGTCCGCGTCGACCCCACTCGGCAGGTCGACCGCGAGGACCACGGCGCGACCGTCCCGCGCGACACAGGCAAGCCACTCCGCCTCGGGCCTCAGCCCGCCCCGCCCCCCGATCCCGACGATGCCATCGACCACGAGATCGGCGCGGGCGAGAGCGCGCTCGGCGTCGCGGGCGGCGTCCTCCACACCGGTGGGGCCAGGGGCCGTCCGCAGTTGTCCGCCGGACGGCGATCCCCCGCCCGACGAGCCGGAAGCGCCCTCGCGGGGGCCGGTACGGGCACCCGCGGGGCGAGAGGCGCCACCGGGAGTCTCCGGAACAACGCCACCGGTACTCCCGGGAACGGCCCCGCCAGGAGTGCCGGGAACAGCCCGCCCGCTCCCGGAAATGGCGCCACCGGAAGTCTCGGAACTGGCCCCGCCGGGAGTCCCGGGAATGGCACGCCCGGTCGCGGGAATGGCACGCCCGGTCGCGGGAATGGCACGTCCGGTCGCGGGAATGGCACGTCCGCCGGCCGCGCGCAAGGCCGCGAGCCCGGCCGGGTGCGTACGGTCCGGGGCCAGCAGGACGGCTGTGACGCCGGCGCCGCGGCGGGCGAGGCGGGCGCCGGCGTAGAGGGCGTCACCGCCGTTGTCGCCGCTGCCGACGAGGAGGGTGACGCGGGCCCCGTACACCCGCCCGAGCAGGTCGGCGGCGGCCGCCGCCAGCCCGGCCGCGGCGCGCTGCATGAGCGCCCCCTCCGGCAGCCGCCCCATCAACTCCCGCTCCGCGCCCCGCACGGTCCCCACGCTGTAAGCAGTCCTCATGCCCACCAGTCTTCCCAACAGCACCCCTCACCGCGGGGCCGACTCCGCCGGGCAGCGGATGCGCCCCGCCCGCGGCGAGGCCCGGCTCCACCGGTGCGGTACCCGGCTTCGCCGGGTTGTGGCCACGCGGTCACCGTTCCAGTGGGCAGCCTCCACCCCCGCCGGAGCGTGGCCGCTCCGGAGCGCGACAGGCCGCCGGGGGCTGAGGTTTCGTGGGCGGCTGCACGCCGGTGCCCCACGGCGTGGCGAGCCACGAACCCCGGCGGAGCCGGGCGGTTGGTTATCCCTCTGCGATGACCACGGCGGAGGCGACCCCCGCGTCGTGGCTCAAAGAGACATGCCACCCCCGCACCCCCAGCTCCGCGGCCCGCGCCGCCACCGTGCCGCGGACCCGTAGGCGCGGTTGGCCGGTCGGCTCGGTGTAGACCTCGGCGTCCGTCCAGTGGAGGCCGGAGGGCGCGCCGAGGGCCTTCGCCAAGGCCTCCTTGGCGGCGAAGCGGACCGCCAAGGAGGCCGTCCCGCGGCGCTCCCCGCTCGGCAGCCACAACTCGTCCTCGACGAAGACCCGTTGGAGCAGTCCCGGCGTCCGCTCCAGCGCCGCCCCGAAGCGATCGATCTCGGCCACGTCGATTCCCACCCCGATGATCACGACCGCCGCTCCCCTCCCGTTCCGAGCACCCCACTCACGAGACCACCCACGCAACCGTCTACGCGCCCACTCACCAGACCACTCACGCGACCGCCCACGAGGCCACCCACGCGACCGCCCACAAACCCCCCACGCAACCGCTCACTCGACCGTGACCGACTTCGCCAGGTTGCGCGGCTGGTCGACCTCGTTGCCGCGGGCGGTCGCCAGCTCGCAGGCGAACACCTGGAGCGGCACGGTCGCGACCAGCGGTTGCAGCAGCGTCGGTGTCGCGGGGACGCGGATGAGATGGTCGGCGTACGGCACGACCGCCTCGTCTCCCTCCTCCGCGATCACGATCGTCCGGGCCCCCCGCGCCCGGATCTCCTGGATGTTGGAGACGATCTTGTCGTGCAGGACCGACCGGCCGCGTGGCGACGGCACGACCACGACGACCGGCAGATCGTCCTCGATCAGCGCGATCGGCCCGTGCTTCAGCTCGCCCGCCGCGAAGCCCTCGGCGTGCATGTACGCCAACTCCTTGAGCTTGAGCGCGCCTTCGAGGGCGACCGGGAAGCCCACGTGGCGGCCGAGGAAGAGGACCGTGTCCTTGTCGGCGAGCGCCCGCGCCAGTTCCCGTACGGGCTCCATCGTGCCCAGCACCTGCTCGACCTGGGTGCTGATCGCGGACAGTTCGCGGATCATGGACCGGACCTCGTCACCCCACTTGGTGCCGCGCACCTGGCCCAGGTACAGCGCCACCAGGTAGCAGGCGACCAGCTGGGTCAGGAACGCCTTCGTCGAGGCGACCGCGACCTCCGGCCCCGCGTGCGTGTACAGCACCGCGTCCGACTCCCGCGGGATGGTCGAACCGTTGGTGTTGCAGATGGCCAGCACCTTCGCGCCCTGCTCGCGCGCGTGCCGCAGCGCCATCAGGGTGTCCATCGTCTCGCCGGACTGCGAGATCGCGATCACCAGTGTGCGCGGGTCGAGGATCGGGTCTCGGTAGCGGAACTCGCTGGCCAGCTCGGTCTCGCAGGCGATCCGCGTCCAGTGCTCGATCGCGTACTTGGCGATCATCCCGGCGTGGAACGCGGTCCCGCACGCCACGATGACGATCTTGTCGATCTCGCGGAGCACGGAGTCGGGGATGCGCAACTCGTCCAGCGACAGCGAACCGGCCGCGTCGATCCGCCCCAGCAGCGTGTCGGCCACGGCCTTCGGCTGCTCTGCGATCTCCTTGAGCATGAAGTAGTCGTAGCCGCCCTTCTCGGCGGCGGACGCGTCCCAGTCGACGTGGTACTCGCGCACATCGGCCGGCGCCCCGTCGAAGTCGGTGACCGTCACCCCGTCCCGGCGCAGCTCGACCACCTGGTCCTGACCCAGCTCGACCGCCTCGCGGGTGTACGCGATGAACGCGGCCACGTCGGAGGCGAGGAAGGCCTCGCCGTCCCCCACGCCCACCACCAGGGGCGAGTTGCGCCGCGCCCCGACCACGGTGTCCGGCGCGTCCGCGCTCGCCGCCACGAGCGTGAACGCGCCCTCCAGGCGGCGGCACACCTGCCGCATCGCCTCGGCCAGGTCGCCGCTGGAGGAGAAGGCCTCCGCGAGCAGGTGGGAGACCACTTCGGTGTCGGTCTCGGAGGCCAACTCGTGCCCACGGTCGGTGAGTTCGGCGCGCAGCGCGGCGAAGTTCTCGATGATGCCGTTGTGGACCACGGCAACCCGGCCCGCGTTGTCCAGATGCGGGTGCGCGTTGGCGTCGTTGGGCGCGCCGTGGGTGGCCCAGCGGGTGTGG
>NZ_LIQY01000605.1 GCF_001418495.1 Streptomyces pathocidini
CTCCAACGCCCCAGCGGCAGTGGCCTCAGAGGCAGTCGCCCCGGCTGAGGGCTACGCCGAAGCCGAACGCGAAGCCGTACTGCGTGTGATGCGCGAGCGCCGCGACATCCGCAAGGGCTTCCGCACGGACCCGGTCCCCAACGACGTACTCCTGCGCGTCCTGGAGGCCGCCCACACCGCCCCCAGCGTCGGCCACTCGCAGCCCTGGGACTTCGTCGTCATCCGCTCCGACGAGACCCGGCGCGCGATGCACGAACTGGCCATGCGCCAGCGCGACGCGTACGCCAAGTCGCTGCCCAAGGGCCGGGCCAAGCAGTTCAAGGAGCTGAAGGTCGAGGCCATCCTCGACACACCGGTGAACATCGTGGTCACCGCCGACCCCACCCGCGGTGGCCGCCACACCCTCGGCCGTCACACGCAGCCGCAGATGGCGCCGTACTCCTCCGCTCTGGCCGTGGAGAACCTCTGGCTCGCGGCGCGGGCCGAGGGCCTGGGCGTGGGCTGGGTCAGCTTCTTCGACGAGCGCGAGATGGTGCGCGCGCTCGGCCTCCCCGAGCACCTGGAGGTCGTCGCGTACCTCTGTGTCGGGTACGTGGACGAGTTCCCGGACGAGCCCGAACTGCTGCAGGCGGGCTGGTCCAAGCGCCGTCCGCTGTCGTGGGTCGTCCACGAGGAGACGTACGGCCGCCGGGCCCTGCCCGGCGCCGAACCGCACAACCTCCTCCAGGAGACCCTCCAGGGCATCCGCCCGCTGGACGCGAAGGCGCTCGGCGAGGCGTGGGAGCGCCAGAAGCGGATGACCAAGCCCGCGGGTGCGCTCGGCATGTTGGAGATCATCTCGGCGCAGCTGAGCGGACTCTCCCGGCAGTGCCCGCCGCCGATCCCCGAGCCGGCGGCGGTCGCGGTCTTCGCGGGCGACCACGGTGTGCACGCCCAGGGCGTGACCCCGTGGCCGCAGGAGGTCACCGCGCAGATGGTGGCCAACTTCCTCGGCGGCGGGGCGGTGTGCAACGCGTTCGCCAACCAGGTGGGCGCGGAGGTGTGCGTGGTGGACGTCGGCGTGGCGGGCGAACTCCCCGCCACGCCCGGGCTGCTGCCGCGCAAGGTGCGGCACGGCACCGAGGACTTCACGACCGGCCCCGCGCTCACCCGCGAGGAGGTCCTGAAGGCGATCGAGGTCGGCATCGAGACGGCCAGGGACCTGGTGGCGGCGGGCAACAAGGCCCTGCTCAGCGGCGAGATGGGCATCGCGAACACGACGGTGTCGGCCGCTCTGATCTCCGTCTATACGGGCATGGACCCGGCCGAGGTCACCGGCCGCGGCACCGGCATCAACGACGAGACGCACTCCCGCAAGATCGACGTCGTACGGCGCGCCCTCGACCTCCACCAGCCCGACCCCGCCGATCCGGTGGGCGTGCTGGCGGCGGTGGGCGGTCTCGAACACGCGGCGATCGTGGGCCTGTTGCTGGGCGCGGCGTCACTCCGTACGCCGGTGATCCTCGACGGCGTCAGCGCGGGCGCGGCTGCGCTGGTCGCCCGCGCGATCGCCCCGGAGGTGCTGGCGGCCTGCATCGCCGGCCACCGCAGCGCCGAACCGGGCCACCGAGCCGCCCTGACGAAGCTCGGCCTGCGCCCCCTGGTGGACCTGGACCTCCGCCTGGGCGAAGGCACCGGCGCCCTCCTGGCCCTCCCCGTAGTCCAAAGTGCCGCCAGAGCCATGCACGAGGTAGCCACCTTCGACTCCGCGGGGGTCACAGAAAAGGCGTAAAGCGAGGCGGTCTCCGCCGCGCCGGCGGGCCGTGGTTCGGCCAACGCTGTGGGCAGGCGTTCCGGAGGGCGGATCGGTGGGCACAACGGGGCCAC
>NZ_LIQY01000606.1 GCF_001418495.1 Streptomyces pathocidini
CCTCCAGCTGCCGCTCCAGCCGCTGGAGTTCCTCCCTCTCCTCCATCCGCACCAGGTCGGCCAGCTTCTCGGACCACTGGCCCTTGCCGGCGCCCAGCGCCAGCTCGCCGAGGCGCAGCAGCTGGACGTCGGAGGTGCCGGCGGGGGCGAAGATGTGGAAGGCGTCGCGCAGATAGCGCTCGATGGGGCGGTCGGTGAACAGGCCGCAGGCGGCGTGGATCTCCATGGCGTTCCGGGCGGAGTCGATCGCGGACTCGACGTTGAGGAGCTTGGCGTTCATCAGCTCCGCGTCGCAGGGCAGTCCGCGGTCCAGAAGGTGGACGGCGTGATAGGCGGCCAGCCGGGCGGTCATCAGCCGGGACTGGATCTGGCCGAGTTTGAGTTTGATGTTGCCGAGCTCGCCGAGCGGTCTGCCGTACCGCTCGCGCTCGATGCAGAAGGCGGTGGTCTCCTCCAGGACGGCCTGGTGGATGCCGAGCGAGACCGCGGTGAGGTTGGCCCTCCCGTAGAGCACGCTCGAGGAGTAGGCCACCTTGAGGCCCTCTCCCTCCTCCCCCAGTCGGTTGGCGGCGGGGACCCGGCAGTTGTCGAAGATCAGTTCTCCGAAGCTGAAGCCGTGCAGGCCCATGGCGGGCTTCTGCTCGGCCAGCGAGAAGCCGGGGCGGTCTGCCTCGACGAGGAAGGCCGAGAGCCCCTTGGAGCCGGGGCCGGTGCGGACGACCACGCCGTGCAGATCGCCGACGTGGCTGTTGCCGACGTAGATCTTGCGGCCGTTGAGAATGTAGTCGTCGCCGTCGCGAACGGCGGTGGCCGCCATCCCCAGGACGTGTCCGCCCGACTCGGGTTCGGTCACCGCGATGGTGGGCAGGCAGTCGCCGGCCGCGATGCGCGGGAGCCAGGTCTTCTTCTGTACGTCGTCGCCAAAGTGGATGATCTTGGCGACGCCGAGCTGGGAGGCCTGGACCATGGCCCCCATGGCGCCGCTGACGCGGGCGAGTTCCTCGATGATGATGGTCTTGGCCAGGTGTCCGGCGCCCATGCCGCCGTACTGTCCGTCAATGGTGGCCCCGATCCAGCCTTGCCGGGCGATGAGCCGGGACAGCTCGTGGGAGACGGCGCGCGAGGCCTCCATCTCCGGTATGCGGGGCCGCACTTGTTCGTCCGCGAATGCGCGTACGCGATGGCGCAGTTCCTCATGGTGACGGTTGGTGAAATAGCGTTCCACGACGAGCCCTCCTCCGCGCTTCCCCCGCGCCCTCTGGGACCCGGGGGCCGTTCGTCGGGCACTGGTTCCCCGCCCCAGGCTGACCGACGGCCCTATCCTCTACAAGCCGTTCGCCGAAGCCAAGATCGTTTCACGAGCTTTGACCATCCCCGCCCCTGTTGTGTTCTGATCTCAACTGTTTAGTTTTATACGGGAGTTGTTTAGGTGTCGCTTCACAGTCGACGTCTCCTGAGCGACTGCGAGCGGATCTGACGCACTTCCGCCCCTGGCCTGCTCACCAGGCAATTGCCGGGCACCGGCACACAACCCTTAGCTGATGGTCAGTCAATTGACTTGCCGTCAGGAGACCGGAAGACGCCGGTTTCGACACTCCCCGACATGCGCCGCGCGCCCCCAAGGCGCGCGGGGGCACAAGAGGGCGCGCAAGCCCGCGCACGCGCCCCCCTGTGACGTCTTCGGGCCCGAACCCAAGGTCCTCGGGGCACACAAAAAGCCCCGCCCGCCCCTGCTGTCCAGGGGCGGGCGGGGTCGACCGGTCGGCCGTGGGCGCCGCTCAACTCACGGCGCGCGGCGGCCGGTCGATGCCGCGAGCGCGGCTAGTCGATGCCGCGGAGGATGTGCGACTCCGCGGGATCGTCCTCGTATCCGGCGAGCCGGATCGGTGCCGAGCGCGCCCAAACGTCGAGGTTGCGGACCTCCTTGGACCGCTTACGCCGTTCCTTGCGCTCGGGATTGGACTGGTTTCGCTTGGTCTTCTCTGGTGTCACCGCGCACACTCCTTCGCGTCGGGTGAACCGGGACGTGCCGCCCGGCGGCCTCGACCGGGGCGCCGAACGCCCGGTGGGGCTGCTGATACGGGCAGTACGGACGCGGTGGCGCCGGGTGGGGCGACCGAGGGCGGGCCACGGTGATTGGCGGGCCCCCGGGACGGCCGATGTTGTCGGGTGCCTCATCGCCGAGGCTGTCCGTCCCGACCAGATTAGCGACCCCGACCGCTCATCGCGCGACGTAATTCGGCCTCGATGACCACGCTCCGCCAACTCCGCAGCTCAGCACCCCTGGCATACGCCAATGTCGGCACTGGGTGCCGTAGGAACTCACAACCGCAAACGTCGTAGGAACCATAGGCGCGCCGTTCGTTACCGCTCCCCTCCCGAGGGCACCCGGTGCGCAGGGCCGAGGAGTAGGACGGGCCGGGACCCGCGGCCGGGCGCCGCGCCGCTGGAGCGCGCGTGGTCGAGGGGGTGAAGGGCGGCAACGGTGGCGCCGGGGGCACTCGGGACGGAGTCTGGAGGCAGACGCCGTCGCCGGCCGAGGCCTGGCCGAGAGCATTCCTGGGAGCGGGGTGAGGAGCTTGGCTGCCGCGAAGCGGGCGGTTCAGGGCGCGCCGTGCTGGGTGAGCCTCATGGCCCACGACCTGGCCGCCGCCCAGGACTTCTACGCCGCCGTGCTCGGCTGGCGGTACAAGCCGGGCATCCAGGGCCGGGGCAACTACGCCGTCGCGCTGGTCCACGGATCGCCGGTGGCCGGGCTGGCCGCCGGGGCGCGGCTGATGGGCTTTCCGGTGTGCTGGACCGCGTACTTCGCCG
>NZ_LIQY01000607.1 GCF_001418495.1 Streptomyces pathocidini
GGCGGGGGGCCGGCTGGGGCACGCCGTCGGCCTTGGGCTGCGGGGCACGCCAGGCCTGGGGCAAATCGGGCGAGTTGGGTGGAGCCGGGCGTGGCGCTTCGGCGCTCATGCGGGGCCCCCTTGTGTACTGCCGTGCCCCCGATCGCCTTGTGGGGCAGGCGTGTTCATGCATGGTCGGTCATGCCCGCGGCCGAAGGCCGAAGGCGTGCGCGTCACTTTACGGGCTGGTGCGCGTCCAAGGGGAATCAGCTCGGGCAGCTGGCCGGTTTGCCCCAAGCGCACCCCTACCCCGCGGTAACGGCATTCTGGCAAGGTGGCCGTATGTCCGCCCCCGCCGACCGCGTCCGCTACGACCGGGCCACCGCGCATCTCGACGCCCCGCTGGCGATCGTCGATCTGGCCGCGTTCGACGCGAACGCCGAGGATCTACTGCGGCGGGCCGGCGGAAAGCCGGTCCGGGTCGCGTCCAAGTCGGTGCGGTGCCGGGCCCTGCTGGAACGGGTGCTGGCGCGGGACGGGTTCACGGGAGTGCTGTCGTTCACGCTGGAGGAGTCGCTGTGGCTGGCCCGCTGCGGCTTCGACGACGTGCTGCTCGCCTATCCGTCCGCGGACCGGGAGCGGTTCGGGGAGTTGACCGGGGACGCCGAGCTGGCGGCCGCGGTGTCCGTGGTCGTGGACGATCCCGGGCAGCTCGATCTCATCGACGCGGCACGCGGCGGCGGCGAGACCGTCCGGGTGTGCCTCGAACTCGACACCTCGCTGCACCTGCTGGGCGGGCGCGTCCGCGTCGGCGCCCGGCGGTCGCCGCTGAGCACACCCGCCCAACTGGCCGCCCTGGCCCGCGCGGTCGAGCGGCGGCCCGGGTTCCGGGTGGTCGGGATCATGGCGTACGAGGGGCATGTCGCGGGGGTGGGCGACGCGGTGGCCGGGCGGCCGGTGCGGTCGCGGGCGATCCGGCTGATGCAGTCGGCGGCGCGGCGGGAGCTGGCCGAGCGGCGCGCGGCGGCGGTGCGCGCGGTACGGGCGGTGGTGCCGGAGCTGGCGTATGTCAACGGCGGCGGCACCGGCAGCGTGCAGCACACGGCGGCGGAGGCGGCGGTGACCGAGATCGCCGCCGGGTCGGGGCTGTTCCAGCCGCGGCTGTTCGACCACTACTCGGGGTTCAGGGGCCGTCCGGCCGCCCTGTTCGCGCAGCCGGTCGTGCGCAGGCCGGGGGTCGGGGTGGTGACGGTGCTCGGGGGCGGCTATCCGGCGTCCGGCGCGGCAGGGCGCGACCGGCTGCCGCAGCCGTACCTCCCCGAGGGCCTGCGGTACGACCCGCGGGAGGGGGCGGGCGAGGTGCAGACGCCGCTGCTCGGCTCGGCCGCGGACGATCTGCTGATCGGCGGCAAGGTGTGGTTCCGGCACGCGAAGGCCGGCGAACTGTGCGAGCGGTGCGACGTGTTGCGGCTGG
>NZ_LIQY01000608.1 GCF_001418495.1 Streptomyces pathocidini
GTGGTGGGGGTTGGGGCGGTGTCTTTGGCGGCGGGCGCGGTCCCGGTTTCCGTCTCCGGTTCATCGGCGGGCCTTCCGTCATCCGTGGTCAATCGTCGGAACTGATGGGTGGCCAGGCCCCGTTCGGCTATAGCTCGCTGATGTTTCTGGGGGCGAATCTTGGTGCTCTCCGTGGAGGGGTGTGGCCTGCCAGCAGAATCAGGCGGCAGGCTCGGTGGCGTTGGCCGGGGGGCTGGTCCGCGTAGGGGGCCAGGAGTTCGAGCATGCGGTCGTCGTCGGCACCGCACTCGCCGGTGAGGGCGTAGCCGACGATCTTCGGTACGTGGAGATCGCCGACCGTGATCGCGTCGGGCGCGCCGTTGCTGCGCTGGAGCGTCTCCGCAGCCGTCCAGGGGCCGATACCCGGGACGAGGCGAAGGCGGGCCAGCGCTGCGGGCAGCTCCATGCCGGCTGCCTCCTCCAGGCGCGGGGCGACGCGGGCCGCGCGGACGATCGTCGCGGCGCGCTTGTCGTCAACGCCCGCGCGGTGCCACTCCCAGGACGGGATCATGGCCCAACCACGCGCGTCCGGCATCACGTGGAGCCGGTCGAGCGGGCCGGGCGCGGGCTCGCCGTGCCGGCGGAGCAGCAACCGCCAGGCGCGGTACGCCTCGTCGCTGGTGACCTTCTGCTCCAGAACAGTGGGAACCAGGGATTCCAGGACCAGTCCGGTCCGGGTCAGCCGCAGACCCGGCGTACGGCGATGGGTCTCGTGCACGAGACGGTGGCGCGGAGTGAAGGCGGATGGGTCGTCGTCCCCGCCGAGCAGCGAGGGCAGGCCGTCGAGCAGCCACTCGGCGCCCGGCCCCCACGCCTCGGCCTCGATCGCGCCCCCGCGCACCGCCAGTCGCAGCGTCCCGGGCCCGGCCGGTGTACGGCTGGCCCGCCAGACCGAGCCGTCTGGCGTGACACGGAAGGCGGGGTCGGCGGGACCGCGGCGGAGGGGGCCAAGGATGAGCCCCAGGTCGAAGGGCCCGTCCGGCACCCATCGCCGCGTGGCCGAACCCGGCTCCCGCCTGGTCGCGGGCACGAGCGTCCGCCCGCCCCGCACGCTGGTGCGAGTCAGTCGTTGGGTGGTGTCGGGTTCCACGGACTCTCCTAGGTCGCACCTACGAGCCTAGGCCCCGGCAACCGCCCCTTGCTCCACTGCCGACGCCGGGCCGATGTCGACGACAGGCAGGCGATGACGAGCCGGTGTCGACGACGAGCCGGGCTCGCGGGCGGTCAGCCTCAGCCGGGCCACCAGCGGGAGGGGGCAGCCAACCGCCGGACCCGCGCATAGCCACTGGCGGATGGGAGTGGGTGCTGTTGATTGG
>NZ_LIQY01000609.1 GCF_001418495.1 Streptomyces pathocidini
CCCCAAGGAGGCCCGTCCCCGCCCGTGGCCGCGCTCCTCCCGCACTGCGCATCTGCCCGGCGGCGAGTGGCTGTACGCCACGGTGCACTGCACACCCGAGCGCCATGACGAACTCCTCACCGCGCATCTGCCACGCCTGACAGCGGCGTTGCCCGCCGACGTGGATCGCTGGTTCTTCCTCCGCTACCGCGACCAGGATCACCACCTCAGGCTCCGCTTCCACGGAACACCCGGGACACTCACGACGGCGCTGTTGCCGGCTGTTCACACCTGGGCCGCTGACCTGCGCAGTCACGGCTTGATCCAGAGACTCACCCTCGACACCTACGAGCCGGAGACAGCGCGCTATGGCGGCCCGGAGGCGATAGCAGCTGCTGAACACGTCTTCTGCGCCGACAGCCGCGCCGTCGTCGAGACGCTGGGGCTGCTCGGCAACGGCCGCTTGCCGGTAGACCCCCTGATCGTCGCGGCCGCCGGCTACGTGAACATGGCATGCGCCTTTTTCCCGCAGCAGCCTGATGAACAAGCGGGCGCGGAGAGCGGAGCCCACAGGGAACTCCCTTGGGAGGAGTGGTTGTTGCACTCCTTCCCCGCCAACGATGCGCACAAGGAGTTCCAGCGCCGCCGCCACGAGGCGATCAGCATCATCGACCCCTATACGGCCTGGGCCGCGCTGCGTGCGCACCCGGGCGGAAATGCGCTGCTCTCGCTCTGGGCCCAACGCTCCCGGACACTGGTCGCCTACAGCCACGCCCTGCGCTCGTCCCGGTCCGCGGCAGGGGCGCAGAACCAGGTGCTGTCTTCCCTGTTCCACATGCATCACAACAGGCTCATCGGCATCGACCCACAAGCGGAGAAGGCCACACTCGCCATCGCCCGCGGTGCACTCCGGGCCCACCGGGACCGACGCAGGAGCAGGAGCGAGGGATGACGGAGCAGACCACCGACTCCGTGCTTTCCCGGAAGCAAGCCGGGCAGATCGTTGCCGAGGTCGCCGAGCAACTCTCTGATCCCGACAGCGTCGCGGCCGCGGCCAGCACTCCGGGCAACCTGGATCGTTACCTGGGCAGGCCCGCACCCGTACATCCCTGGGCCCCTCTCACCCTGGCAGAAGGCCATCCCGGTGTGGCGCTGCTCTACGCCGAACTCGCCCGCACCGAGCCAGGGCACCGGATAGCCCTGCACTCCCACCTCGCCAAAGCAGCCCGCCACCTGTCCACCCCCCACCACAGCGGACTCTTCACCGGTGCAGCATCCCTGGCCTTCGCGGCCCGGCTGGGCCGGCGCCACAGCGACGATTACGCCCGGCTGCTCGACCGCATCGACGAGCGGGTCACCGCATCGCTCCGCTCCCACCTCGCCGACGAAGAAGCGCGGTTGAACGCCGGAGCCGCAGGAGTTCGCATGAGCGCGTACGACACCATCGCCGGTGTCAGTGGGATCGGACGCTATCTGCTGCTGCGACATCCCCGCCACCGCGACGGGCTGCTCGCGCTCCTGTCCTACCTTGTCCGGCTCACCCACCCCATCACCGTCCACGGTCACACCGTGCCCGGCTGGTGGGTCCCCACCCGGCCGGACACCGGAGCCGATCACCGCTTCGACCGCGGGCACTTCAACCTCGGCCTCGCCCACGGCATCTGCGGTCCCCTGGCCCTGCTCGCCCTGGGGCGGGAAGCCGGCATCACGGTCCCCGGCCAGGACGAAGCCATGGCACGTATCGTCGATCATCTCTTGGCCACCCGCATCGCGGGAGGAGGATGGCCCCGGGCAGTCGGCTTCGACGAACTCGTCGACAACACCGGGACACCGCATGCCAACGCTCCCAAGGCCGCCTGGTGTTACGGCACCCCCGGCGCGGCCAGGGCGCTTTACCTCGCCGGACGCGCACTCAGCCGCGATGACTGGCAACACATCGCCACACAAGCACTCGTTGACGCGCTCACAGCCCGGCCTTCCCAGATCACGGACAGTTCACTGTGCCACGGCTGGGCCGGTCTGCTGCACATCGCCTGGCGCATGGCACACGACAGCGCTGACCGGCGGCTCACCGACCTGCTGCCCCAACTGGTTGCGCCCCTCCTCACTGCCTACGACTCCGCTCTGCCCTTCGGATTCGCCTACACCCACCCGTATCTCCCTTCAGACCAGCAGATAGCACCTCACCGTCCCAGCTTCCTCGAGGGTGCCGCCGGTATCGCCCTCGCCCTGCACACCTACGCCACGGATGGTCGCACTCCCCCGGCCTGGGACGCCGCCCTGCTCCTGGCTTGACGCCGCCCTGCTCCTGACTTGATGAGGGCAGCTGCGAGTTTCAGCGGCCGGTATCGGACCGGTTGTCTCAGAACACCACCAGCGTGCGGCCGCCTCGGCCCGCGAGCATGGCGTCGAACGCGGCCGGGATGGCGTCGAGGCCGATGCGGTCGGTGACCATGCCGGCGAGGTCCAGCCGGCCAGCGCGGACGTGTTCCGCGATGGCAGGGAGGTCCTTCGCCGGGTCGCTGTTGCCGTAGACACAACCGGACAACGTCCGGCCGAAGTAGAAGAGTTCCAGCGCGGAGAAAGTGACCTGCTGGTCCTGGCCGCCGATGCCGACCACCGTCGTACGGCCGCCGCGGCGGGTCGCCGACCAGGCGGTGCGGATCGTCTCCGCGCGGCCCACGCACTCGATCGCGACGTCCGTGCCGAGCCCGCCGGTCAGGCGGCGGACGCGCTTGGCGGTGTCCTCGCCCGCGGCCACGACGAACTCCGTCGCCCCGGCCGCGCGCGCCAACTCCTCCTTAGCCTCGGACACATCGACCACGACGATCGTCTCTGCGCCCGCGATACGGGCCGCCTGCACGGCCGACAGGCCGACCCCGCCCGCGCCGAACACCGCCACCGACTCGCCGGGCCCGACGGCCGCCGCATGGTGGACCGCGCCCCAGCCCGTCAGCACGGCGCAGCCCAGCAGAGCCGCCTCGACGAGCGGTACGCCGCCGGGCAGCGGGAGGACGGCGTTCGCCGCGACAACGGTCTCCTCGGCGAAGACCGCGGTGCCGAGGCCGGGGTACAGCTCGGTGCCGTCGGCGGCCAACTTCGCGTACGGGACGGTGGCGGCGGCGCCCGCCGACGCGCACAGCCAGGGCTCGCCCAGGCCGCAGAAGTGGCAGTTCCCGCACGCCGGGGCCCAGTTGAGGACCACCTCGTCGCCCGGCGCGAC
>NZ_LIQY01000061.1 GCF_001418495.1 Streptomyces pathocidini
ATCCTCACGTCCAGACACCGATCCCCCCCGGGGGGGATCGGTGTCTGGACGTGAGGATGGGGGGCGTCGTAGCGTCGGGGGGTTGGTGGTGGCTGGGATGGAGGGGCTATGGGCGTTCGTCGTGGGGCCGCGTCGTTTGATCCCGGCGATCCGCTGGGGATCGACGAGTTGCTCTCGGACGAGGAACTCGCCGTGCGGCAGACCGTCCGGCAGTGGTCCGCGGAGCGCGTACTCCCGCACGTGGCCGACTGGTACGAGCGCGGCGAGCTGCCCGTCGTACGCGAACTGACGCGAGAGCTCGGCGCGCTCGGGGCGCTCGGGATGTCGCTCGAGGGCTACGGCTGTGCCGGCGCCGGCGCAGTCCAGTACGGGCTCGCCTGCCTGGAGTTGGAGGCCGCCGACTCCGGCATCCGCTCACTGGTCTCCGTCCAGGGCTCCCTCGCCATGTACGCCATCCACCGCTTCGGCTCCGAGGAGCAGAAGCGGCACTGGCTGCCGCGCATGGCCGCCGGCGAGCTCATCGGCTGCTTCGGGCTGACCGAGCCCGACCACGGCTCCGACCCGGCTGGCATGCGCACCCACGCCAAACGCGACGGCTCGGACTGGGTTCTGACGGGCCGCAAGATGTGGATCACTAATGGGTCGGTGGCCGGGGTGGCCGTCGTCTGGGCGCAGACTGACGACGGGATCCGCGGGTTCGTCGTGCCCACCGACGCCCCCGGTTTCTCCGCGCCCGAGATCCGGCACAAGTGGTCCCTGCGCGCCTCGATCACCAGCGAACTGGTCCTGGACGAGGTGCGGCTCCCCGCGGACGCCGTCCTTCCGGAGGCGACCGGGCTGCGCGGCCCGCTCAGCTGCCTGAGCCACGCCCGCTACGGCATCGTGTGGGGCGCCATGGGCGCGGCCCGCGCCTGCTTCGAGGCCGCGCTCGACTACGCGAAGACCCGCGAGCAGTTCGGCAAGCCCATCGGCGGCTTTCAGCTGACCCAGGCCAAGCTCGCCGACATGGCGCTGGAACTCCACAAGGGCATCCTGCTGGCGCACCACCTGGGGCGGCGGCTGGACGCGGGGCGGCTGCGCCCGGAGCAGGTCAGCTTCGGCAAGCTGAACAACGTGCGGGAGGCGATCGACATCTGCCGCACCGCCCGTACGATCCTGGGCGCCAACGGCATCTCGCTGGAGTACCCGGTGATGCGGCACGCGACCAACCTGGAGTCGGTGCTCACCTACGAGGGCACGGCTGAAATGCACCAGTTGGTGCTGGGCAAGGCGCTCACCGGTATCGATGCCTTCAGGTAGTCCCCGTCGTCACCCCGTCGTCGCTTCTGCCGCGTCCAGCGGTGTCCGCCGGTGAGCGGCCTTGCGTCAGCTCTGGTTGAAGAAGCCGTCGGTCGAGCGGCTCGCGGCGTCGCCGCTGACGATCCGGTAGTCCGCCGGGGTCAGCAGGAAGACGCGGGTCGCGACCCGGTCGATGGAGCCGCGCAGCCCGAAGATCAGGCCGGCGGCGAAGTCCACCACGCGCTTGGCGTCGGAGGGCTCCATGGCCGTCAGGTTCACGAGCACCGGGACACCGTCCCGGAACAACTCACCGATCGCGCGGGCGTCACGGAAGCCGTCCGGGGTCACGGTCGCGATCCGGCGGCCCTCCTCCCGCACGTTCTCCGTCGCCACCCGCACTCGCGGGTCGGTCACCCAGGCATCCCTGGACTTCTGCTCGGACTCCTCGGCGTAGTCGTCGTCGTAGTAGCGGTCGTCGTCGTGGTCGTCGACGAGGCCCAGCCAGGCACTCGCCTTGCGCACCGATCCCATGGACGCCTCCTCTCACACGCGGTTTCTGCTGTCCGACTCTCTATGGTCGTCCATGATGCGGATGATGCGCCAAGCGGATAGCACTCGCACATGGGTTTCGTGACGGTACTGGTGCAGAACGGACGGCAGGACGTCAGAGTTCCTGCTGTGTACGGCTTCTGACGAGGCAGTTGGTGACGCTGCCGCGCCGGATGGGTGACACCGGGGTCGTCTGGGTGAACAGGTCGCTCGGTACGATACCGGCCACGCCGGGGCCCCGCCCCTGTTCCGGACGTACCAGAGGTGACGTTTTCGCGGAAGTCGCCGATTCCGCCCGGCTGTTGAGACAGGGTCATGCCATGCCCCTCGAACTCCGCGCGCCCGCCGACACCGTGGGGCTCGCCGAGCTGATCGGCGACCGGTGCGCGGCGGGCGCAGCTGAGGGCTTCCCGCCGCGGACCGCGGACCCGCGCCGCGACTCTGCGCTCGTCGTCGACGGCACCGTGCCGGTCCCCCAGCAGCGCAAGCTGCCGGGCCGCTGCTACCCGGGCACGACCTGCGCGACCACCTCGGGCTCGCCCGACCGCTCGCCCGACCGGCCGGGCGCCGTGCCCTCGCCCACGAGGCCGGGGCACAAGCGGCCGCGTTCATCCGGACGGACGCGGCCGGTGGATTCATCCTCGTACCCCATCCGACGTCCCGTGGCCTCGGCGCGGGCGTCGCCCGCGTGGCCCCGCTGCTCCAAGAGCGCGGTGCGCCCCGAACGGAGTACGCGCGGGCGGCGCGACACCGGCATTCCGAAGCGCCCACCCCCGTGTGGACGGTCCGATCACGATGAGCAAGGGTTGGTCACCATGAGCGATGACGCGGAACAGCAGTGGAAGACCTGGCACGCCCGGCGTGTCGAGACGGTCTCGGCCCCCTACGGCCCGCTGTCCCTCACCGGCACGCACTGGCTCGCCGATGCGGTGGAGGGGCGACTTCCGGACATAGCCGGGCGCTGGGCGGACGGCGGCGACGCCGTGGTGCTCAGCGCGGGTTCCGAGGAGGGGCTGACGGTCGACGGGCAGCCGCTGGACGGGGAGGTCCGGCTCGGCCGGGACACCGGCGAGGCCGCCGAGTCGCGGGTGGCGTACGGGGACAGGCGCCTGGTCGTGCTCCGGCGCGATGAGTTGTGGGCGGTCCGCGTCTTCGACCCGCAGGCGCCGGGCCGGCTCGCGTTCGGGGGGATCGAGGCCACCGCGTACGACCCGGACTGGGTGGTGCCGGCGGTCTTCCGGCCGTACGGCGAGAGCCGGACCGTCCGGGTGGCGAGTGCCGACGGGCTCGAGCGGGGGCTCGGCGTCGGCGGGGAACTCGCCTTCGGCGTCGGCGGACAGGACCACACCCTCCAGGCGGCCGTCGAGGACGACGGCTCGCTGTGGATCGTCTTCTCCGATGCGACCAGCGGGCACAGCAGCTACCGGTTCCGGTTCCTGCGGCCCCCGGCACCCGCCGCCGACCACTCGGTGACCCTGGACTTCAACCGCGCGCTGCTGCCGCCCTGCGCGTTCGCCGAGCACTTCATCTGCCCTTTCCCGCCGCCCGGCAACAGCCTTGCCATCGCTGTCCCGGCGGGCGAGCGGAAGTCCCTGTCCCGGTGATGCGTCGCAGCCGCGGTGGGGCGGGCGTCCGCGGGGCCGGGGCGGTGGCCGGCCGCCTCGGCCCGTATCCGGCGCGCGTCGATCAGGGCCGAAAAGTGCCCTTGCGGTCCCAGGCCCGGCCGCCGAATACTCCCCCCACACAGCGCACTTGTCAGGAGCACGACGTGTTTCGGGTGCGAGTCAGCGCATCCGGAGTGCTCTTCGACCGCGCCTCACGGGCCTGCCCACCCAGCGGACCCCCGATTCCCCTCTGGAGGAACACGTGAGGATCAAGCGCACCTCCCCCCACAGCGGCGTCGAGAGACGCACCCGGCTGATCGCCGCCGCCTCCGGCCTCGTCGCCG
The DNA here is from genome assembly GCF_001418495.1 of Streptomyces pathocidini. Taxonomy (GTDB): domain Bacteria; phylum Actinomycetota; class Actinomycetes; order Streptomycetales; family Streptomycetaceae; genus Streptomyces; species Streptomyces pathocidini. Next base: position 3,776 of record NZ_LIQY01000061.1, read on the forward strand.
CCCTGGCCATCGCGGTGCCGGCCGGCGCCGAACCCCCCGCCCCCTTCAGCGCGGGGCAGCTCTCGGCCGCGGACGACGCGGTGCGCGCCGCCGACGTCGCGGGGACCGCCTGGTACGTCGACTCCGAGACCAACACGGTGGTCCTGACAGCCGATTCCCGGGTCACCAAGGGACAGCTCGGCGCCATCAAGAGGGCCGTCGGGGCCAACGCAGGCGCCCTGCGGATCGAGCGGACCGAGGGCACCTTCCGCAAGTACCTCTCCGGCGGCGACGCCGTCTACGCCGACGCCGGCTGGCGCTGCTCGCTCGGCTTCAATGTCCGTGACAACAGCGGTGCCTACTTCTTCCTGACCGCGGGCCACTGCACCGACGGCGACCCCGGCTGGTACACCAGCACCGCGCTCACCACCCTGATCGGCCCCACCACCGGATCGAGCTTCCCGGACAACGACTACGGCATCGTGCGCTACGACAACACCGCGGTCAGCCACGAGGGCACCGTCGGCGGCCAGGACATCACCACGGCCGCCGACCCCACCGTCGGCCAGAACGTGACGCGGCGCGGCAGCACCACGGGCACGCACACCGGACGCGTCACCGCGCTGAACGCCACCGTCAACTACGGCGGCGGCGACATCGTCCGCGGCCTGATCCAGACCACCGTGTGCGCCGAGCCGGGCGACAGCGGCGGACCGCTGTACGACGGTTCCACCGCCCTCGGCCTCACATCCGGCGGCAGCGGCGACTGCACATCCGGCGGCACGACCTTCTTCCAGCCAGTCAAGGAGGCGCTGACCGCGTACGGCGTGAGCGTCTACTAGAACCCAGGCCGGACCCTGGCGACCGCGCGGTCCCGCCCCGTCTCCTCGGGGGCGGGACCGCACTATCGTGGGAATCGGCCCCCTCGAATCGGGGCGTCACTCGCGATACGGACGGCAGGGCAGGTGGCCGTAATGGTCGAGGAGCTCGTGACAGCGGGTGTGGGCGTACTCTGCGCCGGCGGGGTCTACGCGATGGCGGCGGCCCGAGTGATCAAGCAGTACGAGCGGGGGGTCGTGCTCAGGCTCGGACGGCTGCTCCCGCAGGTGCGCCAGCCCGGCTTCACGATGATCGTTCCGTTTGTGGACCGGCTGCGCAAGGTCAATATGCAGATCGTCACGATGCCGGTGCCGGCCCAGGAGGGCATCACCCGGGACAACGTGACGGTGCGCGTGGACGCGGTCGTCTACTTCAAGGTCGTGGACGCGTCCGACGCGATCGTTCAGGTCGAGGACTACCGGTTCGCCGTCTCCCAGATGGCGCAGACCTCGCTGCGCTCGATCATCGGCAAGAGCGAGCTGGACGATCTGCTGTCCAACCGCGAGAAGCTCAACCAGGGCCTGGAGCTGATGATCGACAGCCCGGCCCTCGGCTGGGGCGTGACCGTGGACCGGGTGGAGATCAAGGACGTGTCGCTGCCCGAGACGATGAAGCGGTCGATGGCCCGGCAGGCCGAGGCCGACCGCGAGCGGCGGGCCCGGGTCATCAACGCCGACGCCGAGTTGCAGGCCTCCAAGAAGCTGGCCGAGGCGGCGACCCAGATGTCCGAGGCGCCGTCCGCGCTCCAACTCCGGCTGCTCCAGACCGTGATGGCGGTGGCCGCCGAGAAGAACTCCACGCTGGTGCTGCCGATCCCGGTCGAGCTGCTGCGCTTCCTGGAGCGCGGGCACGAAGGGCCCGAGCACCCCTCGGTACGGGCCACGCCCCCCTCGGCGGGCGCGGATTCGCGGTCGCAACCGCGGGTGGAGTCCGCGGAGGCGGCCCCGGAGGTGGCTCCGCAGGCGGCTCCTGAGGTGGCCCCGCCGGAGAAGGAAGGGGAGTTGGTGGGAAAGCCGGAGTCCGAGCGGGAGTTGGAGAGCGGACAGCCCGAGAGCGGGAAGGAGCCGGCGACCGACCCCGCCGATCCGGAACTCCCGGCCGTGCCGCCGCCGTTCGGGCCGGTCGATCCCGAGGCGCCGGGGGACGTCCCGCCGGAAAGCGGAACCGGAACGGCGATTACCGGACAGCCGTAGTCGTCACTCATCGCTGAACCACCGCCGCGCTCGGTGCAACGCACCGGGCGTGACGTGCGTCCCCATCGGCGCGCCCTGACCGCAGGGCGCGCCGTTCTTTTCGTACACACGACCTGATCCCGGTCTTGTGCGGCCCCCTGAGCCTCGGGATACTCGGCGGCACAGTTGACATGGACGCGACTTGTGGCACGGCGAGACGGCACAGCAAGTGGGCCGCGTCCTCCGTTCGGTACGCACGTCCTCCGGGCCGACGCTCCCCACAGCGGGCCCAACCCCCCACAGGAGGCCAGACTTGAAGCACCGACGCACATCAACCACGCGCCGTACCGCCGTAGCCGGAGCCGGGGCGGCCGCCGTCGCCCTCACCGCGTTCACCCTCAGCGCCAACGCCGCGCCGGCGCCCGCGCCGAGCCCGAAGGCCCTGTCGGCCACCGCCGCACAGCAGTTGGCGGGCGCGCTCGCCTCCGGCCTCGGCGGCGACGCGGCCGGTTCGTACTACGACGCCGAGGCCAGGAAGCTGGTCGTCAACGTCGTGGACGAGGCGGCGGCGAAGGAGGTCCGCGCCAAGGGCGCCGAGGCGAAGGTCGTCCGGCACTCGCTCGCCGAGCTGGACTCGGCCCGCGAGACGCTGGCCGACCGGGCCACCATCCCCGGCACCTCCTGGTCGGTCGACCCCAGGACCAACAAGGTCGTCGTGACCGCCGACTCGACGGTCAAGGGCGAGCGGCTGGCCGAGCTCGACAAGGTCGTGAAGAGCCTCGGCGACCGGGCCGCGGTCAAGCGCACGGCCGGTGAGTTCTCCCCGCTTATCGCGGGCGGCGACGCCATCTGGGGCGGCAGCGGGCGCTGCTCGCTGGGCTTCAACGTGACCGTGGGCGGCCAGCCGCACTTCATCACCGCGGGCCACTGCACGGAGGCGATCTCCAGCTGGTCGGACGCGCAAGGCGGTTCGGAGATCGGCGCGAACGCGGACAGCAGCTTCCCCGACAACGACTACGGCCTGGTCAAGTACACCGCCGACACCGCCCACCCGAGTGAGGTGAACCTCTACAACGGCTCCACCCAGGCCATCGCCAAGGCCGGCGACGCGACCGTCGGGCAGCAGGTGCAGCGCAGCGGCAGCACCACGCAGGTGCACGACGGCGAGGTCACCGCTCTCGACGCGACCGTCAACTACGCCGAGGGCACGGTCAACGGCCTCATTCAGACCACTGTCTGCGCCGAGCCCGGCGACAGCGGCGGCTCCCTGTTCGCCGGTGACACGGCGCTCGGGCTGACCTCGGGCGGCAGCGGCGACTGCTCCTCGGGCGGCGAGACGTTCTTCCAGCCGGTGCCGGAGGCGCTGCAGGCGTTCGGCGCCGAGATCGGCTGACGGGCGGGGCCCGGGGTCCGGCGTTCGACGCCGGGCCCCGGACCCTCTCCCGGGCCTGGCCGCGGCCCCCGGACTGCGTCGTCCGGGGGCCGCGGCGCGCCCCTCGCGCTATACGGGAGTCGCGTGTCGGGCTTCGTCAGAAGGCGAAGATCTGGTCCTGCGCCGCCTCCTTCACACAGGAGTTGCCGAACGTGTGGGACCAGTGGACCCTCTTGCCCTCCCAGACGCCGTCCGCGGTGACCACGATCGGATCCCAGATCATCGTGCAGGGTCGGCCGGGCTCCGCGTAGAAGCGCTCGACCAGCTTCGTGAAGTCCCCGCCGAGGGACCGGATGTCCTTGCACGTCCGGTTGACGGTCGGGTGGGTGCCGGTGGGTGTCGGCGCGCAGTCCAGGACCACGGCCCGCTTCACCGTCGCGGTCTCGGCATCCGGGCCGTCGCCTACGGTGAGGACCAGGGACGACGGGGCGTAGAGCCCGCTCGCCTCAGTGCCTTCTGCCTGCGCCACCCCACTCGCGCCCACAAGCCAGCCCGCGGCCAGCACGGCGGTCATGGCCGCCCCCAACGCTCGTACGGTGTACCGCATTCCGAACTCCTTTGTCCGCTGGTGCAGATGACGGCATGGAGTCTTGCTCATGCGAACGGCAAACGCACACCGGTCGGTCGCTTTCGGTCGCCGGGTGAACGCGGATGGTGTCCAAATGTGCGTCAGGGCTGGTGGGGTGGGGTATGGGAGCGGTCCAACATGTGGACAGAATCCTCTAGTTCACGCAAAAAATTGATTCTGACCTGCGCAAATATAGGAACACGGCGGTCTCCGGCCGAGCGACCTCGACCGGAAACCACCGCTGTTCATAAGCCCCCGTCATGCCCGGCTCCTGCCGGGGCCGTGAACGCGGGACGACTCGGTGGCCGTGAAGCCGGCGGGCACCTCGACCCTGGTCCGGTGCACTCCGTAGCTCTTTCCTGGCTCTCTCCGAAACCTTCGCAAAGTTTCACTTGAGTTCATCTGTCGCACGCGAGGCGGTTCGACAATGCGTTCCGCCGTGTCGAGTTGTGCTCGGTGGCAGGCACTCAGCGATCAATGGAGGTCATGGATGGTCAGGCGTCGGGAGTTGCTCGGGATGGTGGGAGCGACGGTCGGAGTGGGAGTGCTGGGGGCGGGCGCGGCCGAGGCCGCACCCCGGGACGCGAAAGGGAGGGGTGGGCCCTCGCACAGATTGCTCACGTTCCTGCAGTTCAACATATGGCTGGGCGGCAGCCAGGTGCCGGACGGTCGGGCCGGCATCGCCGACACCATCGCCGCGGTCAAGCCGGACGTGGTCATGCTCAGCGAGTCGTCTCCGGAGCGGGTGGCCAACACGCTGGCCGATCTCGCGGACCGCGGCCTGACCTACTACGACAATGCGAACCCGACCGACCCGGCGGTGATCTCGCGCTACCCGATCATCGAGCACCAGTCCTTCCCGTACTGGTCGAAGGCGGTCATCGACGTCGACGGCACGGAGATCGCCGCGTACTCCGGGCACCTTGAGTACCGCTACTACGTCAACTACCTGCCGCGCGGCTACGGCGGCGGCACGCCGGCGCCCCTGGAGACCTCGGAGTACGGCTGGGACGAGATCCCGACCGGTCCGATCACTGACGTCGACCTGATCATGCGGCTCAACGAGGCGTCCGGGCGTACCGCGGTGACGAAGACGGTGCTGGCGGACGCCGCGCAGGAGCGCTGCAAGGGCCGACTCACCCTGCTGGCCGGGGACTTCAACGAGCCGTCGCACCGGGACTGGACCCGCCGGACCCGGAACCTGTTCGACCACAACGGCACCGTGGTCGAGTGGTCCACGACCAAGGCGATCGAGGACGCCGGTTTCCGCGACAGCTACCGCGAGATCCACCCCGACCCGGTTCGTGCGCCGGGCTTCACGTGGCCGAGCGACAACCCGGGCGCCGACACAGGACAGCTCACCTGGGCCCCGAAGGCGGACGAGCGGGACCGGATCGACTTCGTCTTCTACCACCCGGACCGGCGGATCCACCTGCTCGACAGCGTGATCGTCGGCCCGTCCACCACGATCGTGCGCAACGAGCGGGTGGCGGAGTCCGGGCGGGAGAAGTTCTGGGAGCCGAAGTGGACTTGGCCGACTGACCACAAGGCCGTCCTCAGCACTTTCCGGGTGTCCACCGACCGCCCTCACCACTGATCGGCTTGATGACAGGACTGCCGGCCGGTACGCGTCTGCGTACCGGCCGGCAGTCTTTTTCGGCTTCAGTGGGCGTCAGCACGCCGTGGAGCGGCTGACGTTGGACCCTGCCGATTCGGATGACCCGATTCCACTTCTGTCCGATGGCTGGCGCATTTTTATTACCCGTGCGTAATTTGACAGTGGAACAGCTTCTTGTGATCCGGATCACGAGGTGACGGCTGCCCGGGAAACGAGCCCGCCCTTCCCACCCCCCACGAGGAGCCCCCGTGAAGCGATTCCGGTCGCCCTGGTCGTCCCGGTCGCCCCGGCTGTCCAGCTTGCTCCCGCTGCCCAAGTCGCTTTCGCTGTCCCGGTCTTCCTCGCGGCGGGCCCTGCGCGCACTGTCCGTACTCCTGCTCGCCGCCGCCCTGACCCTGACCGCCGCGCCGCCCTCGGCCGCGGCCACCCGCAGCGGCTGGAACGACTTCACCTGCCGGCCCTCCGCCGCCCACCCCCGCCCCGTCGTCCTCGTCCACGGCACGCTGGGCAACTCCGTCGACAACTGGCTGGGCCTGGCCCCGTACTTGGTCCGGCGCGGCTACTGCGTCTTCTCGCTCGACTACGGCCAACTCCCCGGCGTGCCGTTCTTCCACGGGCTCGGCCCCATCGAGCGGTCGGCCCGGCAACTCGACGACTACGTCGACCGGGTCCTGGCGGCCACCGGGGCCGGCGAGGCCGACCTGGTCGGGCACAGCCAGGGTGGCATGATGCCGCGCTACTACCTCAAGTACCTGGGCGGCGCGGACAAGGTCAACACGCTGGTGGGCCTGGCGCCCACCAACCACGGCACCGACCTGCACGGCCTCAGCCGCCTCCTGGACCTCGTCCCCGGAGCGAGGGGCGCCATCGGCAGCACCGCCCCCGCCCTGATCCAGCAGCTGGCCGGCTCCGACTTCCTGACCCGGCTCAACGACGGCGGCGAGACCGTTCCCGGGGTGCGCTACACGGTGATCGTGACGAAGTACGACGAGATCGTCACGCCGTACGCCTCCGGCTACCTGTCCGGGCCGAACGTGCGCAACATCCGGCTCCAGGACCTGTGCCCGCTGGACTTCTCCGAGCACCTGGCCATCGGCCTGACCGACCCCCTCGCCTTCCACGAGACCGCCAACGCGCTCGACCCCGCCCGTGCCTCGCCGACGACGTGCTGGTCCGGACTGGGCTGACCTCGGGGAACGGCTCCAAGGCGGCAACGCCGAGCCGGGAGCGGCAAACACAGGGGCGCCGCCGCCCCGCGGAGGTAGGGCGACGGCGCCTCCGAACCGTACGGCGTGTGACCTCGGGACGCCGTACGGGGTTCCGCCCGCGGCCGGTGGTCGGCCGGACGCGGTGGTTGGAGGCCGGCTGAGGGCTGACCGTTGGTCAGCCGGCGGCCCTCAGCCGGCGGCTCATGCCGGGCCGGTTCCGAACCGGCCGGTGCGGGGTCAGCCGCGGTGGCGCCCACCGGCCGCCGAAGCGGCGGCCCTGCGGCGGGTGGTCGCGAACAGCACCGACGCGCCGACCGCGAGCACGGCCGCGCCGCCGAGGGCCAGCGGGGCGGTGCTGCTGTCACTGCCGGTCTGGGCGAGCTTCTCGTCGTCGGCGGTGACGGCGGTGCCCGCCGAGCCGTTGGGCGCGGCGGCGTTGCCCGCGGCCTCGGTGGTCTCCGTGGTCTCCGTGGCCGTGGGCTCCGCGGTGGGCTGCTCGTGCTCCGAGTGGTCGACCGTCGACGCCTCGGCGCCGTCCGCTATCTGCTCCTCGCTCGGCGCGCTCGCGGTGGGAGCCGGGGTGGCCGAGCCGCTGTCCGAGCCGCCGCCCGCGCCGCTGTCCTGGCCGAAGACGACGTCGGAGCAGGTGTAGAAGGCCTCGGGGCTGTCCGAGCGCTGCCAGATGCTGTAGATCAGGTGGCGGCCGGAGCGGGCGGGCACCTCGCCGTCGAAGACGTAGTCACCGTTCGTCAGCTGCGGGTCGGTGACCTTGGCGAACGGCTCCGACTCCAGGTCCGACCACTTCAGCGGCTTGCTGGGGTCGTAGCCCTCCTTGGTGATGTAGAGCTCGAAGGAGCCCTTGTGCGGGGCGGTGCCCTTGTACCGGAAGGTGTGCATCCCCGAGGCCATCTTGGAGGCCGGCCAGTCCGCGCGGGCCAGGTCGAGGCCCTTGTACTTGTCGCGGCCCGCGCTGCACAGCTTGCCGTCCGGGATGATCTCCTTGCTCTTCCCGGCCGCGTCCGGGATGTTGACCTCGGCCCAGTCGTAGAACGCCTGCGAGCCGCTGGCCGCGACCGCCGCCTTGCACGCGGCCGACTGCGGGCTCTCCGGGCCCTCGGCGTAGCAGGCCGCGACGCGGCTGACCGGATCGCTCATCGAACCGTGCGCGGCGGCGGGGGTGGCGGTGACAGCTGCGAGCGCCAGCGGCACGACGCCGGTGACGGCGATTGCGGCGGTCTTGCGACGTGCGGTCATCGTGGGGATCTCCTCGGCGGTGGGGCATGGGCGGTGCGGGTGCGTGTGGTGCTGGGACGGGGCAAGCGCCGGCGCAGCCCCCCGAAGACGGCGCCGACGACTCGCTCTCCCCGTTCCAGCGATCAGAACGCTAGCCCCGCCGAACCCCGGAAATCGCTGCTGAGACGGGGTTGGGCCGATCCTTATGGTCCGTTTAAGGCGGCGGTAAGCGGGGCCTGAGGAATCCCGTGCGGGGAGGGGGATTTGGGG
>NZ_LIQY01000610.1 GCF_001418495.1 Streptomyces pathocidini
CCCGTCCCCCGACCGAACGGAACGCCACATGACGCTCAAGCCCGTGCCCGGCAGCGCGCAGCGGCTGCGCCTGCTGCGCCGCTCCCTGGCCGGGGCGCCGCCCGCCGAGCGGCGCGCCCGGCTCGCCGCGATCTCCGACGCGATACGGCGCCGGGACCTGGAGATGATCCGGCACGCCGGCATGGGGCACGTCGGCGGCGACTTCTCGGCCGTCGACGTCCTCACCGTGCTCTACGTGCTCGTCCTCGACTGCGACCCGGAGCGCCCCGAGGCGCCGGAACGGGACCGGTTCATCCAGAGCAAGGGCCACAGCTCGGGCGCGCTGTACGCCACGCTCTCGTACGCCGGGTTCTTCCCCGACGCCGAACTGGACACCTACATGGACCCGTTGTCGCCGCTCGGCGGCCACCCCGACCGGCGCGAGGTGCCCGGTGTCGAGACCAACACCGGCCCGCTGGGCCACGGCCTGCCCGTCGCCGTCGGCGCGGCGATCGCCGCCCGGCTCGACGGGAGCCCGCGGCGCGTCATCGTCCTGACCGGCGACGGCGAACTCCAGGAGGGCAGCAACTGGGAGGCGGCCCTCACCGCCGCCCACCGCGGCCTGGACAACCTCACCGTCGTCGTCGACCGCAACCGGCTGCAGCAGGGTGCCAGGACCGAGGACACCGCCGCGCTGGAGCCGCTGGCCGACAAGTGGGCCGCCTTCGGCTTTGCCGTACGCGGCGTCGACGGCCACGACCACGAGGCCCTGTACGAGGCACTGACCGCGCCACCGGAACCCGGCCGCCCGACCTGCCTGATCGCCCGGACCGAGAAGGGCCACGGCGTGTCCTTCATGGCCGACCGGGTCGAGTGGCACCACCGCGTACCGACTGCCGAGGAGACCGTACGCGCCATGGCGGAGCTGGCCGGATGAGCGCCGGGACCGGGGAGCGGGCGCTGCACGACTGCCGCGCGGCGTTCTCGGCGACGCTGCTGGAACTGGCCCGGGAGGACGAGCGGGTGGTGGCCGTGTGCAACGACTCCGTCGGATCCAGCGGGCTGGGGGAGTTCGCGGCCGAGCTCCCGGACCGGCTGATCAACGTCGGCATCGCCGAGCAGACCATGGTCGGCGTCGGGGCGGGCCTGGCGGGCGGCGGGCGCGTCCCGTTCGTCTGCGCCGCCGCCCCGTTCCTCACCGGCCGGGCCCTGGAGCAGATCAAGGCCGACGTGGCCTACTCCCGGGCCAACGTGAAGCTGTGCGGTATGAGCCCCGGGCTGGCCTACGGGCCGCTCGGGCCGACCCACCACAGCATCGAGGACCTGGCCTGGACGCGGGCGCTGGCCGACCTGACCGTCGTGGTCCCCGCTGATCCGGCCGAGACCGCGGAGGCGGTGCGCTGGGCGCTGGCCCACGACGGGCCGGTCTTCCTCCGGATCGGCCGCACCCCCGTACCCGAACTCGCCCCGCACGTCCCGTTCACGCCGGGCCGCGCCGCCGTGCTCCGGCAGGGCGCGGACATCACGCTCATCGGCACGGGCACGACCGTGGCCATTGTGCTGGCGGCCGCCGAACGGCTGGCCGCGCGGGGGATCGGGGCCCGCGTGCTGAACATGTCGACGGTCAGCCCGCTGGACGAGCGGGCCGTGCTCGACGCCGCCGAGGAGACCGGCCGCATCGTCACCGTCGAGGAGCACACCGTACGCGGCGGCCTCGGCGGCGCCGTCGCGGAGACGGTCGTCACCCACCGCCCCGTGCCCATGCGGATCCTGGGCGTGCCCGGGGTGTTCGCCCCCACCGGCAGCCCCCGCTTCCTCTTTGAGCACTTCGGTCTGACCGCCGCGGGCGCCGAGCGCGCCGCGCTCGAACTCCTCGGGCCGGTGACGTGACCACCCCCGCGATCCTTGCCCTGGACCAGGGGACCAGCGGTACGAAGGCGCTGCTGCTGGACGCCGGCGGCACCGTGCGCGCCACTGCCATGCGCCCGTTGTCCCAGGCGCACCCCGGCCCCGGCAGGGTCGAGCAGGACCCGGAGGAGCTGTGGGCGAGCGTCGCCGGCGCGGCGGGTGACCTGCTGTCGGCCCACCCGGACGCCGATATCGCGGGCGTGGCGCTCAGCACTCAGCGTGAGTCGGTGCTCGCCTGGGAGACGGCGACCGGCAACCCGCTCTCCCCGCTGCTCAGTTGGCAGGACCGCCGAGGCGCCGCCCGCTGCGCGCGGCTGGCGGCCGGGGACGAGGCCGAGGAGATCACCGCCCGCACCGGGCTGCCCGTGGACCCCATGTTCTCCGCCACCAAGGCCGCGGCCCTGCTGGACGGACTCGACCCGGACCGCGGTGCCTCCCGCGCCGGGCGCATCCGGGTGGGCACGGTCGACGCCTGGCTGCTGCGCCGTATCACCGGCCGCGACGCCACCGAGCTCGGCAACGCCTCCCGCACCCAGTTGCTCGACCTCGACACCGGCGCGTACAGCCCATACCTCTTGGACCTGTTCGGCGTCCCCGGCTCCGCGCTGCCGCAACCGGTCCCGTCCACCGGCCCGTTCGGCCCGGCCGATGGGCTGCCCGGGATGCGTACGGGGGTGCCGCTGGCCGCCGTGCTCGCCGACTCCCACGCCGCCCTGTTCGCGCACAGCGCCGGCCGGGCGGGCGTCCTCAAGGCCACCTACGGCAGCGGCTCCTCGCTGATGGCGCTCGCGCCCGACCCGCGTACGGCCGAGCTGCCCCCCGGTCTCGCCCGCACCATCGCCTGGCAGTCGGCGGGGGAGCCGCCCGCCCGGGCGCTGGAGGCGAACATCGCCGCCTCCGGCACCGCCGTGCGCTGGGCCGCGCGGCTGCTGGGCACCGACGAGGCCGCCGTCGCCGCCCTCGCCGACCAGGCGGAGGAGACCACCGCCGTCCTCGTCCCCGCCTTCGAAGGGCTCGGCGCGCCCTACTGGGACCGGGAGGCGGTGGCCGTGCTCAGCGGCTTCTCCCAGGCCGCTCCGCGTGCCGCCGTCGCCCGTGCCGCCATCGAGTCGGTCGCGTTCCAAGTCGCCGAGACCGCCGCGCTGTTCGACCGCGCCCTCGGCCCCGTACCCGAGCTGTACGCGGATGGCGGGGCCAGCGCCAACGCCTCGCTGATGCGGCTCCAGGCCGACCTGTGCGCCCGGCCCGTACGCGTCAGTGCCCACCCGGAGACCTCCGCGCTGGGCGCGGCGCACCTCGCCGGGCTGAGCCTCGGACTGTGGACCGCCGAGGAGCTGCGGCGGCGCTCCAGGGTGAGTACCACCGCGGTGGAACCCGGCCGGGGCGCGGCCTGGCGCGCCGAGCGTCTGGAGCGCTGGCGGGACGCGGTCCGCCGCTCCCGCCCCACCTCCCCGCGACCGTACCCGTCCCTGCGACCGCACCTGTCTTCGTGATTGCACCCGTCCCTGTGAACCACCCCGTGAACCCAGCCGACAAGTCGACACAGTCAGGAGCCGAGCGGATGGCACACCTCACCTTCGGAGCGGGAATCTGGGCGTTCGGCCGGATCGTCGACCGGTACGCGACCGACGGCTACGGCCCCGAGCGGTCCACGGCCGGCATGCTCGAACTGGCCGCCCAGGTCGACGGCCTGGAGTACCTCGACATCAACCACCCCTTCGCGGAAGAAGACCTGGCGCCCAAGACCGTGGCGTCCATGCTTGACGGCCTCGGCCTGAAGGCCCGCGCCGTCACCCCGCACCTCTACACCCGCCGGTTCGCCCGCGGCGCGTTCACCAACCCCGACCCCGCCGTGCGCCGTGCGGCCAAGGACCGGGTCCACGCGGCGGTGGAGGCGGCCGCCGAACTGGGCGCCGGATACGTCAAGTTCTGGCCCGGACAGGACGGCTTCGACATGCCGGGCCAGGCCGACTACCCCCGGCTGTGGGAGCTGACCGTGGAGGCGATACGGGAGCTGGCCGCCGCCCACCCCGAGACGCGGTTCGCCATCGAGTACAAGCCGAAGGAGCCCCGCGTACAGATCACCCTCGGGAACGCGGCCACGACCCTGCTCGCCATCGGCGAGGCCGGAGTGGACAACCTTGGCATCGTGCTCGACTTCGGCCACTCCCTGATGGCGGGGGAGGCCCCGGCCGAGGCGCTGCAACTCGTCCACCGGCACGGCCGCCTGGAGTCCGCCGAGCTCAACGACAACTGGCGCGGCTGGGACGACGATCTGCCGGTGGCCTCCGTGCACCTCTTCGAGACCGTCGAGTTCCTGCTTGCGCTGCGCCGCATCGGCTGGGACCGGCCGGTGCTGCTGGACCAGTTCCCGTTCCGTGAGGACCCCGTAGAGGCCCTGTCGCACTCCATCCGCACCATCCGGCGGCTGGACGCGGCGTGCGAGCGGATCGACCTCGCGGCGCTGGGCGAGGCCCAGGAGCGGCAGGACGCGGTGGCGGCGCAGCGGATCCTGTGGTCGGCGATCTAGCCGATGCCCGGTGCTGCTCCCCTGCCCGGCCTCCTTCAGCCACCGCTGGGGGTGCCGCCATCCCGAACCGGGGCTTCGCCCCGGGCCCTGGTGCTCAGGCGCCGGCCGGGCCCGATTCGGCGCCATCATCCGGTGGTCGGGGACCCTCCCGAAAAGCGTCGGGAGGCCGAGGGGTCGCCCCCGGTTTCGGGACGGGGGCACCCCCGGCGGCAGCTGGGGG
>NZ_LIQY01000611.1 GCF_001418495.1 Streptomyces pathocidini
GGGTGGGGCCGTAGCCCGATCGGGGGGCGGCACCGGGCCGGTCCCCCTCTTCTCTGATGACCTGGGCTCAACTATGTTCGTTACCCAACGGGGTGCCGAGGTCGCACCCCGCAGTCAGGGCGGGGGGTCTCCGGGGGGAGACGTCATGACCGGGGGAAACGGTGACGTATATGCACACGCAGGACGCGGCATCACTACGAGTGGATGCACAGCGCAACCTGGAGCACGTACTGCGGGCGGCGCGCGAGGTCTTCGGTGAGGTGGGCTACGGCGCGCCGATGGAGGACGTGGCGCGGCGGGCGCGGGTCGGTGTGGGGACGGTCTACCGGCGGTTCCCGAGCAAGGACGTGCTGGTCCGGCGGATTGCCGAGGAGGAGACGGCCCGGCTGACGGACCAGGCGCGGCTGGCGCTGCGGCAGGAGGAGGAGCCGTGGGCGGCCCTCTCCTGGTTCCTGCGCACCTCGGCGGCCTCGGGCGCGGGGCGGCTGCTGCCTCCCCAGGTGCTGCGGGTGGGGGTCGCGGACCCCGTGAGCGGCGCGTCCGTGGCGGGCTCCGACGCGCGCGTGCCGCAGCAGCGGTCCGCGGGGGCCGACGGCCCGGGCGTCGTGCCGCCCAACGGCCTGGCATTCAACGGTTCGGGTTCCCTTGACGCGGTGCCGGAGGGGGGCGCGGGCGTCGCCGAGCTGCTGGGCGTGGTCGGGCAGCTGGTGGAGCGGGCGCGGTCGGCGGGCGAGTTGCGCGCGGACGTGACCGTCGCGGATGTGCTGCTGGTGATAGCCACTGCCGCGCCGTCGCTGCCGAACGCGGCGCACCAGCAGGCGGCTTCCGCGCGGCTGCTGGACATCCTGCTGGAGGGGCTGCGGTCGCGCCCCGCGGGGTGAGAGCCGGCTTCCGCCCGCGCGGGTGCGCGGCACCGCGAGCACCAACACTTCCGCCCTATATGCCCGATTGAACGCCCAGGGTTGGGCGTTCGTACGAAGTCACCTCGGACGTGTGGTTGGTCACCTTGACGTGTGAGCCACGGGCGAGTGTGTGGCAGGCTTGCCCGGGTGTTCGAGCGTAACTGCGGGTACGGGGGCCTCGGCTATGGGCGCTGACAGGCGTGACGAGCCACTCGGTGGCGGCGGCGAGTTGGGCATCGACCGCGAGCCCAGCGTGCCGCAGCAGCGGGACGGCGGGGCTCTCGCCGGTGCGACGGTGGCGGAACTGCCGCCGTCCGACGCCGACTTGATCGGCCGCATGCGCGGCGGGGACGACAGCGCGTACGAGGAGCTGTACCGGCGCCATGCCGAATCGGTGCGCCGCTACGCCCGCACCTGCTGCCGCGACGCCCACACCGCGGACGACCTGACCGCCGAGGTGTTCGCCCGCACCCTCCAGGCCGTACGCGGCGGGGCGGGCCCGGACACGGCGGTGCGCGCCTATCTGCTGACCACGGTGCGGCGGGTGGCCGCGGCGTGGACGAAGTCCGCGAAGCGCGAGCAGCTCGTGGAGGACTTCGCGCTGTTCGCCACCTCCGCCGCCGGCGTGTCCGCCTCCGGCGAGGACACCCTCGACCTGGGCGCCGACGTGCGGGCCATGCACGAGGCCGAGCAGTCGCTCGCCGTCCAGGCGTTCCGCAGCCTGCCCGAGCGCTGGCAGACCGTGCTGTGGCACACCACGGTCGAGGAGGAGTCGCCCAGCGACGTGGCCCCGCTGCTCGGGCTGAGCGCGAACGCCACGGCGGTACTGGCACACCGCGCCCGCGAGGGCCTCAAGCAGGCCTATCTGCAGGCGCACGTGAGCACCTCGCTGACCGCGGGCGGGGACTGCGCGCAGTACGCCGACCGCCTCGGCGCGTACGCCCGCGGCGGGCTGCGGGTGCGGGCCGAGCGCGGCCTGCGCAAGCACCTGGAGACCTGCGCGCGGTGCAGCACGGCCGCGATGGAGGTCAAGGACGTCAACGCCGGGCTGCGCGCGCTGCTGCCGATCGCGGTCATCGGCTGGTTCGCCGCCGGCTGGGCCTTCAAGGGTGCGGGCGTCATGGTGGGCGCCGGCGCCATCGGTGCCGCCGCCGGCTCAGGTGCCGCCGCGGCGGCGTCCGGATCGGGCGCGGGAGCGGGTTCCGGGAGCGGCGGCGCGGGCGCCGCGGCCTCCGAAGGGCTCGGCTTGCCCGCGAAGGCCGGCCTCGCGGCGGCGGTTGTGGTCGCCGCCGCGGCCACCGTGTTCGCGGTGACGGCCGGGAACGGCGAGGTGAAGGACGCGGCGAAGGCGAGGCCCCCGGTGTCGCACGCCGCGCCGCAGGAGCCGGCGCCCAAGGAGAGCCCCACGCCCGGGAAGACGGCCGCGGAGCCGTCCCCCGAGTCCTCCTCGTCGCAGTCCTCGCCCGCGGAGCCCAGCCCGTCCGCGTCCCCGTCGAAGTCACCGGAGCCCTCGCCGACCCCGACGGCCTCGAAGAGCCCGGAGCTGACCCCGTCCGCGCCGGCGCCGCCTCCCCCACCGCCCATGACCACGTACCGGCTCGGCGAGTTGAACTACGACTCCACGGGGGACGGCTCGGAGCCCGAGGTCCGGCAGAGCGACAGCGACTGGATGTGGAAGCGCGACAGCGTCACGATCGACGGCGCCCAGTACGCGCCGGGCGTGACGACCGGCTCCAACTCCTCCCTTCTGGTGGACCTCAACAAGACCTGCACCGCGTACGACGCGATGGCCGGGGTGGACGACCTGTCCCTGGGGCTCGGTTCGGTCCGGTTCTCCGTCTTCGGGGGCGGGACGCGGCTGTGGCAGTCGGGCGTGGTGCACGGTGGTGACGCGGCGGTTCCGGTGCACGTGCCGCTGTCCCCCGGTCTGACCTCGATCCGGCTGGTGGTCGAGCCGGCCGGCGAGCTCGGCAGTGTGGGGCTGGCCGACTGGGCGCAGGCTCAGTTCACCTGCGAGGAGTAGCTCTCCAGGAGGGCGAGGGCCTGTTCGGGGGTGAGGGCGCGGCCCTCGGCGCGCGAGCGCTCGTACGCGCCCGGGCCCAGCGCCGCGCCCGCCCGCGCCGACAGCCGTGCCACGTGCTCTCGTTCGGGAACGTTGCGCGGCAGGGACTCGCGCCAGGCGTCGGCAGCTCCCAGGAGGCGTGCCGCCGCCTCGTGGTGACCCAACGCGGCCAGCGGGCCGGCCGCCCACTGCACCTGCACGGCCAGCAGCAGTCCGGCACTGTGGGCCGCCAGGCCCTGGCGCAGCGCCAAGGTGAGCCCGCGCAGGGACTCCCGCAGCGCCCGCCGGCCTTCCGGGGTGTCCCGCTCGACGCCCTCCCCCTCGATACGGGCCGCAAGGCCGGTGAGCGCGACGCGGAGCTGGGCGGGCGGGGTCGCGTTCTCGGCGGCCGCGCGCGCCTGCGCGCACAACTCCCGTGCTCCCGTCACGTCTTCGCGCCGGAGTGCGATCAGCGCCAGCAGGAAGAGCCCGAAGGCCTGCGTGTCCCGTACGCCGTACCGCTCCCCCTCCTCGCGCGCGTGCCGCGAGAGTTCCCGGGCGGCCTCGTCGTCACCCTCCTCGTACGCGACCTGGGCGAGGCGCAGCAGGAGGAAGGGCCGCTCGTTGGAGGCGCCGAGCTCGTCGCAGAGCCGGAGCGCCTCCTCGAAGGCTGCCCGCGCCTCCTGGAAGCCGCCGCGCATCAGCGTGACCTCGCCGTGGGCGCCCTCGAGTTGGGCCAGCAGCCAGCGGTCCCCGACCCGGCGGCTGAGCTCGCGCAGCTCCGGCCGTGCGGCGTCGGCTCTCGCGATGCCGCCAGGGGTGTCCATCAGGATGTACGTGCGGAACATCAGCGCGGCGCAGACCTCCCAGTCACCGCCGTACGCACGGCAGTTGGCAACGGCACGGTCGAGGCGCGGGACGACACCCTCGAGTCCTTCGGCGAAGTAGGCCAGGATCGGCCAGACCAGGCCGGGGAAGTGCGCCGGGGCGGGGCCCGGGCGGTCGTACGCCTCCAGAATGCGCAGCGCGCCCGCGATGCCCTCGGGGGACCGCACCTCCTCCGCTGTCAGCTGGTCGGCGCGGAGGAAGGAGTGCAGCATCCGCAGGTCCACGCGGTGCCAGTAGTGCGGGTGGCCCTCGTCGTCGGGGATCGGGCCGAAGGCGGTGACCCGGTCCACCCAGGCGGCGCCCTCGTCGCGGTAGTTGCGCAGCCACCAGAACCAGCCCATGGCGCGTACGAGTTCCAGGGCCGTGCCCTCGTCGCCGGCCGCGATGGTGTGGTGGAGGGCGGCTCGGATGTTGTCCAACTCGGTCTCCACGCACCGCAGCCAGGGGAGTTGGTCGGCGGACCGCAGGCGCGGCGCGGCCTCCCGGACGAAGGCGAGGACGTACGCGGTGTGCCGGCGGACGGTGGTGTCCCTGTCGGCAGGGTGGGCGTCGGCGCGCTCGGTGGCGTACTCGTGGATGGTCTCGAGCATGCGGTAGCGAGTGTCGCCAGCGGGGGTGTGGTCCACCTCGACGAGGGACTTGTCGACGAGGGCGCCGAGGAGGGGGAGGACGTCGGCGGGGGTGATGG
>NZ_LIQY01000612.1 GCF_001418495.1 Streptomyces pathocidini
GCATGCTGGCCCGCCGCTATATGCACGAGTACGGGGCGACCCGCGACCACCTCTTCAACGTCGCGCTGGCCTGCCGCAACCGGGCCAACCAGAACCCAGCCGCGATGATGTACGAGCGCCCGCTGACCCGCGAGATGTACATGACCTCCCGCTGGATCAGCGAACCGCTCTGCCTGTTCGACAACTGCCTGGAGACCGACGGCGCCCTGGCCTGCGTCGTCGTCTCCGCGGAGCGCGCCCGCGACTGCCGCAGGCGGCCCGTCTACCTCCACTCCGCCGCCCAGGGACTGCCCGCCCAGCACCACGGCATGGTCAACTACTGGTGCGAGGACCCGCTCACGGGCCCCGCCTGGACCGCCGCCCGCCACCTGTGGAAAACGGCCGACTTCGGCCCGCGGGACGTCCATGTCGCCCAGATCTACGACGCGTTCACCCCGCTCATCCCGCTCTCCCTGGAGGGCTACGGATTCTGCGGACGGGGCGAGGGCGCGGCCTTCACCGAGGGCGGGGCGCTGGAGATCGGCGGCCGGCTGCCCGTCAACACCGGCGGCGGCGGGCTCTCCGAGGCCTACGTGCACGGCTTCAACCTGATCAACGAGGGCGTGAAGCAACTGCGCGGCACGTCCACGGCGCAGGTGCCGGACGCCGCGACCTGCCTGGTCACCGCGGGCGAGGGAGTCCCCACCTCGGCCCTGCTGCTGAGGAGTTGAGGAGACCGATGGCCGACCACCCGCTCGCGCCCGTCGTCGACG
The DNA here is from genome assembly GCF_001418495.1 of Streptomyces pathocidini. Lineage (GTDB taxonomy): Bacteria > Actinomycetota > Actinomycetes > Streptomycetales > Streptomycetaceae > Streptomyces > Streptomyces pathocidini. The sequence goes on from NZ_LIQY01000612.1 coordinate 753, forward strand.
AGGACGGCGCCCCCTTCTGGGAGTACGCGGCCCGCGGCGAACTCCGCGTCCCCGCCTGCCTCTCCTGCGGGCGGCTGCGCTTCCCGCCCCGCCCCTGCTGCCCGCACTGCCAGTCCTTCGACGGCGAGTGGCGGCGGATGAGCGGCCGTGGCCGGATCTGGTCGTACGTCGTCCCGCACCCGCCGCTGCTCCCCGCGTACGCCGAACAGGCCCCGTACAACGCGGTGATCGTCGAGCTGGCCGAGGATCCGCTGATCCGGCTGGTGGGCAACCTGGTCGCGGCGCCGGACGCGCCCCTGAACTCCATGGACCCGTCCCGGATCCGGATCGGCGCCCCGGTCAGAGCCGCGTTCGCCGAGATCGCGCCCGGCGTCACCGGGCCCCGCTGGCTGCTGGAGCGGCCGTGAGCGTCCGCCTGGAGGTGGCCGACGGGGTCGCGCTCGTCACCCTCCACCGACCCGGCCGGCACAACGCGATCGACCTCGAGACGGCCGGTGGACTGCGCAGCACATGGCGCGAGTTGCGCTCCGACGACGGCGTACGGGCGGTGGTGCTCACCGGGGCCGGCGACCGGGCGTTCTGCACGGGCCTCGACCGCTCGGCCGAGGTCCCCCAGCCCAGCAGCCCGTACTCGATCGACGACCCGCTGCTCACCGTCGGCCCGAAATCCTGCGACCTGTGGAAACCGGTCGTCGCGGCCGTCAACGGGATGGCCTGCGGCGGGGCGTTCTACCTGCTCGGCGAGAGCGAGTTCCTCATCGCCGCCGAGACCGCGACCTTCTTCGACCCGCACACCACGTACGGCATGGTCAGCGCGTACGAGGCCATCGGCATGGCGCAGCGGATGCCGTTCGGGGAGGTCGCGCGGATGTCCCTGATGGGCACGGCGGAGCGGCTGTCGGCGGCCCGGGCTTACGAGATCGGGCTGGTGTCGGAGGTCGTCCCGGCGCGGGAGCTGCCGGCCGCGGCGCTGCGTGCGGCGTCGGTCCTCGCCTCGTACCCGACAGAGGCCGTGCAGGGCACCGTGCGGGCCGTGTGGTCGGCCCGCGAGGCGGCCAGGGCGCAGGCGCTCGCGGGCGCGCCGCATCTCATCGCGCTCGGCAACCTGCCCCCGGAGCGGCAGGCGGCGCTGTTCACGGACCGGAGCCGGGACTTCCGTACGCGGTGACGGGTCGACCCAACGGGCGAAGGGGCCTTTCGCGGCGCGGTCCGTGGTGAACGCGGCAGCGCGGGCGGGCGGTTGACCGCCGCCTGGCCTTGCGGGGTTACCGGGCGTAGCGTCGAGAACAGGACACCGGACAGAACACAGGGACACGCGACACCGGGACGGAACCCGATCCCGGATGCGAGGTGATCCGCGCGATGGTCCGCAACATCCTCGGCTCCGCGGTCGCCCTGGCCGGAGCGGCGGCCGCCGTCTGGAGCCCCTTCCGTGCCTGGTACGGCGGCCGCCTCGGGCGGGACGTCCGCATCGAGGACCTCTTCGGAGGGATCACGGCGCAAGGCTCCGACCTCTTCGCGTCGCTGCTGGCGCCGATGCTCGCCGCCGCGGTGCTGGCGCTGCTCGGTGTGGTGCTGCGGTCACGTCTGGTGGTCGCACTCGCGGGCCTGGTGGCGCTGGCGTTCACTGTCCTGTGGATGGTGCGCCAGGGCCAGGCGGCCGGCAGCCTGACGGCGGGTGGCGACGGCGGGCTCGGCCCGGGCGTTGCGCTGGCGGTCGGCGGCGGCCTGCTGATGCTGCTGGGCGCGGCCATCATGCGCGGCCGCCCGTGCGGGCGCCGGGCACGCGGGCGCGTCGGCGGCCCTGAGCCGCACGAAAACGCCGAGCCGCACGAAACGCGCCCCTACGAGGAGCCCCACGCCCAACCGCCCTACGGCGGCACGGGCCCGCCCCCGGAC
>NZ_LIQY01000613.1 GCF_001418495.1 Streptomyces pathocidini
CTGCCCGGCGGCGCGGGGGGGGTTGGGGAGCGGTGTGCCCTGGAGTGTCAGTGCAGGGCGTTTGCGTTTTTGATGAACTTGTCCAGGATGCCGTCGGCGATGCGGACCGGGCCCTCCGGGCGGGTTTCGCCGGGGATTGTCTGGATTTTTTCGGCCTCCTTCGTCAACTCATCTGCTTTGGCGAAGAGTTGGGATGATCGCTCCTCGTTGTGCTCCAGGCGGGCGTCCAGGCCGTCCAGGGTCAGCAGGAGCGCCTTGGCCCACAGGTCGAGCGCCTTCAGCCACGGCTCGCTGTCCGCGGCGAAGCCCTTGTCCTCGACCCCGTCGCGGATCTGCTCGGGGGCGGAGGCCAGCAGCTTGGCGTACGGGCGGAGTTCGCGCACGGCCCTCGCCTTGTCCTCGGCCTCCCAGGCGGCCTCGAAGTCGGTCAGTCTGCGGGCGAGTTCGGGCGCCTGCGGCTGCCAGGGGTGCTCGCCGAAGGTGGGGGCGAGGTGCTGGGTGTCGAAGAACGCCAGCAGCGCCCGCGCCGTACGGGCGTCGCCTCCGGCGAGGTAGTCGGCCGCGGCCTTCCAGGTGCGGTCCGCGTCGTAGCCGGTGTCGTGCCAGGCGAAGTCGGCGCCGCCGAAGAGGGCGACCTTGCTCGCGGACGCCTGGTTCATCGGGTTGAGTACGAGCCCCGACAGCTGCTCGTGCAGGCCCGGCTCGCGCTCCGTGTACGGGGCGAGCAGCAGTCGGCCCTCGGACTGGCCGTAGTCGTTGACGGGGTAGTTGTCCCAGACGAAGACCTTGCGGCCCCACACGCCGGCGGCCTTGGTCGCGTCCTCGACGGTGATCTTCGGCGGGACCACGTCGGTGCCCGTCCACATCACCTCGACATCGGGGTCGAGCTGCTTACGCAGCGTCTCCTTGTACGGGGACTCCTTCACGTCGCCGTACTCCGTCGGCACCATTTGGAGCGGCTTGGCCTCCGCGCCCTTCTCCTCCAGGAACTCCTTCTGGACGCGGTTGAGCAGGTCGACCTGGGCCTGCGCGGCCGCCTGCTGCGAGGGCGCGCCGTACTTCGCCTCGTCGCCGTCGCAGTTCCACTTCGTGTAGCTGATGTCGTCCAGCGGAATGGAGAAGCTGCGCACGCCCAGGTCGTACATCGCCTGGAGCTTGGCCTCCAGCGCCTTGAGGTCGGCGGCGTCGCTGTAGCACATGGACACGCCGGGGGAGAGCGCGAAGGTGAAGCGGACGTGGTGGGCCTGGGCCTGCTCGACCAGCTCGCCCAACTCGGCCAGCTTGTCGGCCGGGTAGGGCTCGCGCCACTTCTCGCGGTGGTACGGGTCGTCCTTGGGCGCATAGATGTACGTGTTCATCTTGACGTCGCCGTAGAACGCGAGCTGGTCCATGCGCTCGGCGTGCGTCCACGGGCTGCCGTAGAAGCCCTCGATGACCCCGCGCAGCGGCATCAGCGGCCGGTCGACGACCGAGACGCCGGCGAGGGTGCGGCGGCCGGCGAGCTGGCGCAGGGTCTGGGCCGCGTAGTACGTGCCGTCGGAGTCGGCGCCCGCGAGGACCACCGAACCGCCGCCGAGCAGGCCCGACTTGGCGGCCAGCGCGTACCCCTCGGCCGCGCCGGCGTCGGCCGGCAGGCTGCCGCCGGCCTGCTTCAGGGCCTCGGTGACGGTGGCGTCGCCGAGGCGTCCGACGACGACGGTGAGCTCGCCGACCTTGCGCTCCGGGGCGCCGGCCAGCGGCTTGACGTCGACCTGCCGCGCGCCCGCGCCGCGCAGCACGGACACGACGAGCTTCCGCGTCGGCTCGTCGGCGCCCTCGCCCAGCAGCACGCGGACGCGTGAGGG
>NZ_LIQY01000614.1 GCF_001418495.1 Streptomyces pathocidini
CCCCCACCCTCCGCACCGAACTCCTCACCGACCACCCCGCCGCCCTCGGCAACCGCGACGGCATCCCGTCCGCGATCAGAGACCGCGCCAACCGCGTCAATCTGACCCGCCTGATAGCCGAATACGAGGCGAGAGGCCATCTGTCGGCAGCGGACCGGAAGATCTTCGACGGCTTGAAAACCATTCGGAAGCGACTGGACGACGACGCCGAAAAGGCTCCGCCTCCCCTCCTCCTGGGAATCGGAAAGGAGGGACAGGGCCGGGCCGTTCTGGCGTACGGAAATCCAGACGTGGCCGACAACATCGCCGCCTATGTCCCCGGTCTGAATACCGGGCTCGACGACATCGGCGGGGGCGACGGCACGCGCGCGTGGAACGTCGCGGACACCGCGCACAGTGTCGACAACGACCACAGGACGTCCGCCATCGTCTGGCTCGGCTATGACGCGCCGCAGTTCGAATGGACCGCGGATCCGGGCAACTGGACCACGGGTTCGGGCAACCTGGCGGTGATGACCGACGACAGAGCCGTACGCGGCGGCACTGACTTCGGTCAATTCCTGAACGGGCTCCACGCCACTCATGAGGGTGAGAGTCCGCACGTCACCGCCATCGGGCACAGTTACGGCTCGCTCACCGTCGGACAGGCCGCGCAGCACGGGGGCGGGCTCCCCGCCGATGACATCGTGCTGGTCGGCAGCCCCGGTACCGGGGCGGAGAGCGCCGACCGACTGGGCGTGGGGGCCGACCACGTATGGGTAGGTTCCGCCCGGAACGACCCGGTCACGCATCTGCCGTCTCCTCTGGAGGCGGTGGGCGGTCCGCTGGGCGCGGGAGTCGCGCACGCCCTCGACCCACGGGAGATCTGGTTCGGCCAGGACCCGGCCGGCGAGGAATTCGGAGCCCGGCGCTTCAGCGTCGCCGAAGGAGACGTGGCCCATGCGCACTCGAACTACTTCGACCGCGGCGGAGGCGGATCCCTGGAGAACATCGCGAACATCGTGACCGGAAGGTACGGAAGCGTTTCAGGAGATACCCCCCGATGAATGACCTTCGGCGACCGGCCGCCCCCTTCGCGGTAGCGGCGCTGTTCCTCCTCACCACGGCGATCACGGGATGCGGCAGTAGCAGCGGAAAGGGTGGTGGCGGTGATGGTGAGAAAACCCCTTCAGGAAAGGACCGTTCTGCGTCCATGAAAGCCCTCGACGCAGCTCAACGACTGGACGAACTCCTCGACGACACGACAACCGCCATCAGGCCGAAGCTGAAATGGCGCGACGGCTCGACCGAAGTGCTCCAGCGCAATGACGCGGCCCTCAACGAGCCCAACGGGGAGGCGACCGTCTCGAAGACGCGGTACGTACGGACCAAGGTGTCCCCCGCGAAACTCGACCGCCTCCTGAAATCGGTCGCCGACCGCTGGAAGGAATCCGGCTACGAGGTCAAGGACACCGCCCCGAAGCAACCGGGCTTCGCCGGCCGGGCCCCCGACGGCTTCTCCGTACGCTGCGCGGTGGGCGGCTCGGGAAACATCTACTTCGACGCCGCCAGCTCAGCCGTAGAGGACCCCGGCTACAGCGGAACGGTCCCAGGCGAAAAGGGCGACCGCATCCCCAAGGACCCGGACGGCTACCCGCTCCTGAAACCAGACGTGACCGATCCGTATTGGTCGGCCTGACCGTCGGCCTGACCGTCGGCCTGACCGTAAAGCCCCACCTCGGCACCACTGCCGGGATCGCCAAGGCCGGACCGGCGTGCGACGCTGAGATGTGGCTGGGCACACGCAGGTCGCCGGGCCCCGGTCCGGCCCGGGGCGCTTCTCGCGCCGGGAACGGGCGGTCATCGCCGCGGCGGCGCTGTCCATGTTCATCGCGCAGATGGACTGGTTCGCCCTCGACCTCATGATCCCCGTCATCGCCCGCGACTTCGGCGCATCCTCCACCGACCTGCAGTGGCTGGTCAGCGGCTACATGCTGGCGCTGGGCGCGCTGATGATCGTCGGCGGCCGGGCGGCCGACGTACGCGGGCGGCGGCGCGTGATCGTCACGGGTCTGGTGGGCTTCGCGCTCGTGTCGGCGGTGTGCTCCGCGGCGCAGAACCCGGCCTGGCTCATCGCGGCCCGCGTGGTGCAGGGCGCCACCGTCGCGCTCATCTTCCCGGTGGCCGTGGCGGTGGTCGCCGCGCACTTCCCGGACGCCCGCCAGGGCCGGGCGGTGAGCACCGTCCTCGCGTGCAGCGCGGTCGGCACCGCCCTCGGTCCGTTCGTCGGCGGGGTCTTCGCCGAGCACGTCAGCTGGCGGGCGGTGTTCCTGCTCAACATCCCGCTGTGCGCGGCAGCCGTCCTGCTGATGCTGCGCTTCGTGCCGGAGACCCGCGACACGACCGCCTCCCGCCACCTGGACCTGCCCGGCGGCCTCACCATCGCCGCCGGGCTGACCTGCGTCCTGCTGGCCGTCGACCAGGGCGGGGCCTGGGGCTGGGGCTCCGCGCCGACCATCGCCCTGCTGCTGGCGGGCGCGGCCCTGCTCGCCCTGTTCGTGGCCGTGGAGCGGCGGGCGCGAGAGCCGCTGATCGACCTGTCGCTGTTCCGCAGCACCCCGTTCGACGTCATCACCGCCGCCGGATCGCTCTCGAACGTCGTCTACTGCCTGATCGCCGTCCTGTCCGCGCTCTATCTCCAGCAGGCCCGCGGGCTGTCCCCGCTGACCGCGGGCGTGGTCTTCCTCGCGCTCTCCGGCGGTGTGGGTCTTGCCAGTTACCGTGCGGGCCCCCTGGCCCAACACCGGCGGCCCGAGGCCCTGATGGCCGCAGGCATGGCCACCAGCGGGACCGCGCTGCTCGCGCTGACGTGGGTGCGCCCGCTGGGCTGGTACGCGGTGGTGTTCGCGGTGTGCGGGCTCGGCGTCGGCCTCGGGTGGGCCCTGACGAACGTGGCCACGCAGTCGTACGTCCCCGAGGGCCGCCGCGGCGCCGCTTCCGGCGTCGTCCTGACCTCGCTGGTCCTGCTGGGCGCCGTCGCGGTCGCGGTGGCGGCCACCGTACTGGAGGCGATCAGCGACTCGGCGGCCGAGGCCGCCGCCGACGGGGCGGCGATCGAGACGGTCCTACGCGGCACGGCGGGGCTGGCACTCCTGGGGGCGGCGGGGCTGCTGGCGCTGATGCGGTTCTCCCACCGCACCGGGCCTCCCGCCAACTCACCTCCTGCTGAGTGACGTTGAGAGACGCCGACTCGGTCCGCTTGGTCCGGTTGCCACTCGGACCACCATGGCTCCCCCGTCCCGCCGCCCTAACCCGCCTCCCCCGGCCCGGAATTCGGCCGCGCCCGGCCGTCCCCGGTCAGTCCTCTCGTGCGGCCCTGCCCGCCTCCCTGCGGCCATCG